>CALGZV010000074.1 GCA_937934385.1 uncultured Clostridia bacterium
CGCGTATCATTTCAATGTCATTAAAATTATCACCGACCGTTATAACATTTTCATCACTCATCCCGAGATATTTAACAAGCTGACGTATACCGTAGCTTTTGCTTACACCGTACCTGACAATATCTAGACTTTCTCCGTTTTGAAATGCAGTAACATAGCCCTCAAAACGTCGGTTTATCCCGTCGGCACATTCCGACGCAAGTTCCGCGGGCTTTATCGCCGTATGCAAAATATGAAATCTATTATACAAATCTTCCCGTGAAAAATCATCGGCAGTTAGGAAAAGACGTTTTTCCGATTTGTCGACAATACCGACGGCTTTTCCGGAATTGAATCCGACCGGAACACCGATTTTTTCTTTTCCGCAGCAGCGGCTGAGCCACATTGGGGACTTATCAAGTATATACCCGCACAGCTCTGAAAGTCTTTCACAGTCCGCTGAGGTTTCAAAAATACAGCTTCCGTCACCGCCGATTATATATGCACCGGAGCAGCATATTATAAAATCAAACTCCATTCCGCCACTCTGTTCCACCGCGGTCAGTGCATCGGAAACGTCCCGTCCGGTGACAAGACCGAAAAGCCTGCCCGACCTCCTCCACTTCTCTACGGCATTTCGGTCGTTCGCGGAAACTTCGCCGTTTCTCCGAAGCGTACCGTCAAAATCACTTGCTATAATACGTATATTTCTGTTCATAATATATACAGTAAAATCCTTTCATAAAAGGTAACTCATCTTTATTAACATCATGCAAGCTAAGGTTTCATTTATAACTATTTATCCGTAATTTACGGCAATATACTGTTTCAGAGAAAATATATAACAAAAGCTATTACTGATAAAAGTCAAATAATTGAATACAGTGAAGATTTTAACATAAAATCCTTAATAATGCAATATTGCAAACACATAAATATACTGAATCCGGAGATAATTTTAATATAATCCAATATCGAAAGGAATAATACAATGCAGGCTCAGATACAAACACTTAAGCACGATACCGAGCTTCTTAACTTTATATATCAGAATGCAAGAATGGGAATTACAGGAATAAATCAGATACGTTCATGCATAAAAGACATGAATTTTCTGAATCTTCTCAACACCCAGTATGCACAGTACGACAGCTTTGCAGTTCAGGCAGAAAGCGCTCTGCGTGATCTCGGCGAAAAATCAAAGGATATAAGTCCCGCTGCCAAAGCAGGATCTTTCATATCTTCAAAATGCAATACCGCTGTCGACAGCACAGTGTCTCATCTTGCGGAAATGATGATCGAAGGCACATGTATGGGTATTACGAAGTTACAGCAAAAAGTAAATGCAATGCAGGATTGCACGCAGCAATATAAGGATATCGCGCAACAACTCATAGATTTTGAAAATAAAAGCATTGAAGATCTGAAACAGTTTCTTTAATTTCTATATCATATTTGAAAACCGACATTTTTTACCGAAGAATGTCGGCTTTCTTGTTTTTGAATTACATATATATATTCAACTTGTAAACTTTTTTTCGTACACCTTGACGGATAATGAAAAAAATGATAAAATATAACATAATGTTTTTTATGCACATAAAGAAAGGAGTATCTATACATATGGCAAATAAAGACTTTTCAAGCATTACACCCGACATTACCGCACTGTCAGAGCTTTCAAAAAATAACAGTGCGATAGATCCCGCTCTCTACGAAAAATATTCCGTAAAACGCGGTCTTCGTGATATCAACGGAAACGGAGTGCTTACCGGTCTGACTGAAATTTCTGAGGTATACGCAAAGAAGCAGATGCCTGACGGAACTCTTGTTCCGTGTGACGGAGAGCTTTTTTACCGCGGAATCAACGTAAAAGATCTGATCGCAGGCTTTGTTGCCGATGACCGTTTCGGCTTTGAAGAAACTGTATATCTGCTCCTGATAGGAGAACTTCCGAACCGCAGCGAACTCAATAGCTTCTGCCGTATTATCGGCGACTACAGATGTATCCCTCCGAATTTTGTCCGTGATGTTATCATGAAGAAACCAAGCCGGGACATCATGAATGCTCTTGCGCGCAGCGTTCTCATGTTGTATTCTTACGATGACCGCGCAGACGACATAAGCCTTCCTAATGTTCTTCGGCAGTCGCTTCAGCTCATTGCGGAATTTCCCCTGCTCGTATGCTATAACTACCTTGCCCGCGAGCATTATCATAACGGAGCTGATTTCTTTATACACACACCTGATAAATCACTGTCTACCGCGGAAAGTATCCTGTATCTTCTCCGCGCAGACGGAAAGTATACCGATACGGAAGCAAAGGTTCTTGATCTTGCACTTATCCTGCACGCAGAACACGGCGGCGGAAACAATTCGACATTCACAACACATGTTGTAACGTCCTCAGGTTCAGATACATATTCGACAGTAGTCGCGTCTCTCGGTTCACTTAAAGGTCCGAAGCACGGCGGCGCAAACCGTATGGTAGTCGAAATGTTTGACGATATAAAGAAGAATGTAAAAGACTGGAACAATGAGGACGAGCTTCGCGAATATCTTAATTTGATTCTTAACAAGCAGGCATTTAACCGTACCGGTCTTATCTACGGAATGGGACATGCTATATACTCCATCTCCGATCCGAGAGCGCGTGTATTCAAGGGATTTGTTGAAAAGCTTGCAACAGAAAAGCATGAAGAAGCGGAATTCAAGCTTCACACCGACGTTGAACGCATCGCCGCTGAGCTTATAGGAAAA
>CALGZV010000075.1 GCA_937934385.1 uncultured Clostridia bacterium
AGCTTTATATCAGCTCCCATATCGCATTACTCCTGCATTTCCGAGAGTACAGAGCGAAGCTCGGCAACATCGCTGTCATCAAAATATCCCTGTTCAAAGCGTTCGAGCAGCAGACTTTTTTCATTTTTCAGCTTTGTGTAAAGTCTCTTCTCGTAATCCGATATACCTGACACGGGTACATTATTGAGAAATCCATTGATAACCGCGTAAACAATAGCAACCTGACAGCCAACGGACACAGGAGAGTTACGGCTTTGTTTGAGAACCTCAACTATTCGCTCGCCAAGAGCCAGACGTGACTTGGTATCGGCATCAAGATCGCTCCCGAACTGAGCAAACGCCTGAAGCTCTCGGTACTGGGAATAAAGAAGCTTAAGCTCTCCCGACACCTTTTTCATAGCCTTTACCTGAGCTGAACCGCCGACACGGCTTACAGATATACCGGGGTTTATAGCGGGCATAATACCTGAATGGAAAAGCTCCGTCTCAAGGAATATCTGTCCGTCTGTTATAGAAATAACATTAGTCGGAATATATGCCGATACGTCCCCAGCCTGTGTTTCTATAATAGGCAGAGCGGTTATTGAACCGCCTCCGAATTCAGGAGCAACACATGCCGCACGTTCAAGCAGACGCGAATGCAGATAGAATACATCTCCGGGATATGCCTCTCTTCCCGGCGGACGGCGTATAAGCAGCGACAGCGCTCTGTATGCAACAGCATGCTTGCTGAGATCATCATAAACGATCAGTACGTCACGTCCCTGCTTTCTGAAATATTCGGCCATAGCGCATCCGGAATACGGAGCGATATACTGCAGCGGCGCGCTCTCAGACGCGGAAGCAGACACTACAATCGTATATTCCATAGCTCCGTAACGCCTCAGATCGTTCACAAGCTGAACGACAGAAGTGTTTTTCTGACCTATTGCAACATATATACAGATCACATTCTGATCTTTCTGATTTATTATAGTATCAATAGCTATTTCTGTTTTACCCGTCTGACGGTCGCCTATTATAAGCTCGCGCTGTCCGCGTCCGATCGGTATCATACTGTCGATAGCCTTTATTCCAGTCTGAAGCGGAGTTGATACACTTTGCCGTTCGATAATACCCGGCGCTTCAGCTTCGATAGGATACATCTCGGTACATGCGACAGGACCTTTTCCGTCTATCGGCGCGCCGAGCGCATCAACGACTCTGCCTATCAGAGCTTCACCTACAGGTACTGATACAACACGCCCGGTTCTTTTTACCGCTGTTCCCTCTCTGATATTATTTTTGTCCGAAAGTACTGCAACAGAAACTGTTTCGGTTTCAAGATTCTGTGCCATTCCGAAGCTTCCGTCATCAAACTCCAGAAGCTCGCCCGACATGCAATCACGAAGTCCGTACACTCTTGCAATACCGTCTCCAACGAGAATAACCGTACCGGTCTCAGTCTTTTCGATCCGTGAACGGTAATTTTTTATCTGTTCTTTTATGATACTGCTTATTTCTTCAGGTCTATCATTCATCCGTAAGTATCATTCCTTTCACCGTAACTGACATTCAGTCAGCTATTACTACCTTCTATCCGACTTCCGGACTGTTCCGGAACATCGGAAGCCATAACAGACTTAACGTCATGCAGACGCCGTTTCAGACTTCCGTCAAGAAGCGTATCGTCAAACTTTACCGTAATACCTCCGATAATACTCCTGTCTACATTGCACACAAGAGTTACACTACGTCCGGTAACCGTCTCAAGCTTATCTGAAAGCTTTTTCTTCTGAGCGTCGGTAAGAGGCACAGCGCTCGTTACCTGCGCTATCGAGCTTTTTTCCGATTCACGCAAAAGACGGTCGTATTCTTCCCTAAAGCTCTCAAACTGATCTATTCTTCTGTTTTTGCACAAAAGCTGCAAAAAAGACAAAATATATTCCGGAAGTGTATCTCCGAAAGCTTTTTCGATAAGTTCACAACGCTCATCAGCCGAAACAGAAGGCGACATCAGAAACTCCACATACTCAGGAAATTCGGTAAACACTCCGGATATATTTCCCATAACTTCCGAAAATTGCTTTTCACAGCCTGATTCAACAGCAAGAGAAAAAAGTGCGTCGGCATATTCTTTTTTCACATCGTTCATATCGGCACAGCTCCCTTCCTCAGCCTGTCTGATAAATTATATTCACTTATCTTATATCGTCAATTTTATCAATGAATGAATCAATTAAATTGCGATGATCATTCTCATTAATCTCGCGGTCAAGAAGCTTTTCTGTCAAAAGCGCAGATACATCTACAATCTCGCTCTTTATATCTTCGTCCGCTTTGCGTTTAAGAAGTTCAGCTTCATTTTCCGCTTCGCGTACAATTCCGGCCGCACGGTCGCGTGCCTCTGATATTATCTCATTTTCGCGGTAGGAAGCCACAGATGCAGCCTCCTTTATTATTCTGCCGGCTTCTTCATGAGCCTCGCTCAGCTGTTTTTCGTACTCCGCTTTATCGGCAAGCGCATCGGTACGCGCTTTTTGCGCTTCAGAATAATCCTGCTCTATAGCGCTCTGACGCTGTGCCAAAGCCTTTTTGACCGGTGCATATAAAAATTTTTTTATAAGAAAATAGAGTATGAGCAGATTTGCAAGAGATATGAGAATATGCCATATGTTGAGAGATATTACCTCAAGCGATTGCATATAATTCTTGTCCTTTCATTTCTTCAGATATTCCCAAATCAGCCGATTGCTTTCATCAGAATATCAACGAAGCGTCCGGGTGCAAGGAAGATAAGTAGGATCGCAATTACAAGCGCATAAAGACCTGTAGTTTCCGCTATCGCGCATCCCATAAGCATCGTAGTCGTCACCGCGCCCTTACTCTCAGGCTGTCTTCCGATAGCCTCGCACGCCTTTGCAACCGCGTTTCCTTCACCTATACCGGGGCCGATTCCGGCGATCATAGCCATACCTGCGCCGAGTGCGCATCCGCCGAGTATAATACCAATAGCAATCTCTAACATTATTTGATTCCTCCGTTATTTTATGTCTTTAGTTATTTATAATAAAACAGACTATGCTGTCTTTTTTCTTTCCTTTTTTCTTGCAAGATACTTCTGATAATCGTCAGCCGGAAATCCGTTCGATACATAAAGCATCGTAAGCATTGCAAATATGAATGCCTGCAAACATCCGCTGAATATATCAAAGTATACTGACAGTATCGCGGGGATACCTATCCGCAGGAAAGGTATATCTCCGAGCGCGCCCGGAAGCCATCCGAGAAGCATTGAAGACAGTCCTCCGAGTCCTGCTGCAACAAGTACTGATATTACCGTTCCAGAAAGCACATTTCCGTAATGACGGAACGCCATTGATATAGGCGTCGATATTTCACTTATCACATTTATCGGAGCAAGCAGCGGCGGATCGGCAAAGCTTTTGAGATAATGCGGAAATCCGCATTTCATTTTATAATGTGTTATAAGAATGAATACCGCAAGCGCCCAGCCTCCGACTACATTAAGGTCTGATGTAGGAGGATAAAGACCGAAAAGAGTGATAAGGCTTGAAAAAGCCGACAGTCCCATTATGGCAGCGATAAACGGAGCGAAGCCTCCGAAGAATTCTCCCATATTGCTTTTTACAAGCTCTTCTGTCTTTTCAACTATCCATTCCGCCAGATGCTGTCTTTTGCTGTCAGGTCTTTCTTTTATACCGTGCGTTATAAACAGGCAAAGCCAGAATATCGAAAGCATTACAAGCCATGAGTTTACCTGAGATTCTGTGATCGGCAAAGGCTGAATCAGCGTATTGATTGTAAAATATATTCTTGCTCCCGTTATCTCAATCCCGTCTGCCGGCGGCTTTGTCAATATGTACAGCACTATTCCGAATACGATCGGAAGCACGGCGAGTACTATAAGAAAAATATCAGTAACGATAAATCGTTTGTCTTTTTCTTTCATTTTCCGAAATCCTTTCATTTAAAATCAAATAGCTTGATCAGAATTTCTTAAAAAACGGTCTGATCGCAACAGCCAACCTTGTGAAGAAAAGCGATACAAGTCCCGAAACAATATTAAAACAAGGGACTGCAACGGAAAGCACCGCAGCAAGCAAAAGCATAATGTCGCGAAGCGCTTTTGACAGCTTTATTGTATCTTTAGCTTCTTTTTGCTCTTTTCCCAAAGAGTTCTGAATAGTTATACCCATCAGGAAAAAGTTCAAAACAGAAACCGCAGCTCCGAGAAGGTTTCCGAGCAAAACAGTATAATCCCACCGTCCGGCAATAAGAAATATTATCTCCATTACAGAGCTGAAAAGCAGAGCGGCAAGTGCAACAAAACATGTTTCTCTGACAACAGTACCGTCAATTTTCTTCATAAACGATAATACCTTTCCTCTAAATATCAAATTAAACACCAAATTGAAACGATCTATCGTTGTAATCTCATTATATCAAAAAAATCAAAAATAAAAAACAGACAAAAAAGCTGAGCTGTATTAAATTCAGACATGATACATGAATTTGCCTAATTATCGTATTCAAAATGAACAATATTTTTCATATTGTTTATTGTATCGTAAAAGCAAGGTGCAAGCTTTGGTACGCAGCTCAGCTGCGTCAAAACAGTATTGCCGTTTTGCTTTTATCCCCATTCAATGTTCTCTCAGACGTCCGAAGGATTGCACGGCAAGACTTCGGTTTACGTCGTGAGGTTATTCTACCATGAAGCAAAAATGTTTGTTCGCAAGGACATTTTTGCAAGGCCGTCAATTGCGCAGACCGTGCAAAGCACGGGCGGCAAAGCCGCAAAGTTTTGCGCAGTAAAACTTTATGCGCTTATTATATCATCATAAAGAATAAAATACCATGTATTTTTTATGGCTTAATTGTAAACAATCTTTAGATTGGATAAAGCAGCCATAAGACTGTTTGCATTCATTGTTTTGAAAAAGGGCCGCTGTTCTCAGGCGGTCCTTTCGTAATATATATTTTAATTTTATTTTCTTGTAAGATAGCCTTCTGCGGCAAGAAGCTCTGCTCCGAGCATTGCTCCGCCTGCCGCTCCGCGAAGAGTATTATGAGAAAGTCCGACAAATCTCCAATCGAAATTATTATCACTGCGCAGACGACCTGCGGTTATGCCCATTCCTCCGTAAATGTCACGGTCGATTCCCGTCTGAGGACGGTTATCCTCTTCCATATAGGTAATAAACTGCTTGGGAGCATGCGGAAGTCCGAGAATCTGCGGCTTTCCGCGGAATTCCTTCCAGCGTGCAAGGATCTCCTCCTTGTCGGGCTTCTTTTCAAACGATACAAACACCGCCGCAAGATGTCCGTCGCTCACGGGAACACGTATACACTGAGCAGATATAACCGGTGCTTCAGCCTTAACGATCTGACCGTTTTCGATATGTCCCCATATTTTAAGCGGCTCCTGCTCGCTTTTTTCATCCTCACCGCCTATATAAGGAATGACATTATCGTTCATCTCAGGCCAGTCTTTGAATGTCTTGCCTGCTCCGGAAATAGCCTGATATGTAGTAACAACAACCGTTTTGGGTTTAAAATCAAGCAGAGGAGTAAGCAGAGGAGTATAGCTTTGGATAGAGCAGTTCGGCTTTACAACGATAAATCCGCGGTTTGTGCCGAGACGCTTCTTCTGATATTCAATAATATCAATGTGAGAATCATTTACCTCAGGCATCAGCATCGGAACGTCGGGAGTCCAGCGGTTTGCAGAGTTATTTGAGAAAACGGGTGTCTCTGCACGCGCATAATCTTCTTCAAGAGCAATTATCTCCTGCTTATCCATATTGACTGCACAGAAAACAAAATCGACCTTATCAGCTACCGCTTTCACATCAGAAGCATCCATAACGACCATGTTCTTGACAGATTCGGGCATAGGCTGAGCGAGTTTCCAATGATCTCCGACTGCTTCGCTGTAAGTCTTTCCTGCAGACCGTGCGCTTGCAGCAAGAGCTGTAAGTTCAAAATACGGATGATTTTCAAGCAGGGTAATAAAGCGTTGACCAACCATTCCTGTCGCGCCGATGATTCCTGCTTTTATTTTGGTTGTAGGTGTAAACATGTTAATTCCTCGTTTCTCCGCCTTAAAAAATCTTCTGTTTCAGATTTTTCTATATCATTATGCGCTTCGGCGGCAATGCGCTGTTCAATTTCAAAGCTTTATCCTATATTTAGAATAAAAATATTTACGTAATCAGCGTTATCCTGATTATTTTTTTGCCGTATCCGGCTTATAACCGTCCTTAAGCGGAATAATACGGTTAAACGTATTTTTCGAATGCGTATCAGGTGTGAAATATCCCATTCTTACAAACTGAGCCGCCTCTCCGGGTTTTGCGTCAAGTATCGCTTTTTCAGCCTTGCATCCGGTTATCAGACGCGCCGAATCGGGATTTACATACGGAAGTATTTCTGATACGTCATGCTCGGATGTGGTAAGCGACGCTATGTCTGGTATTGTAAACAGACGGTCATACATCATTATATTTATATCGGCACAATCGCGTGCAGATATCCAGTGTATAGTTCCCTTTATCTTTCTTCCGTCCGCAGGATTGCCGCATCCGGTTTCGAGATCTGCCGTGCAGTGAATTTCACATATACTTCCGTCGTCATTTTTTACTATTTCGTCACAGCGGAC
>CALGZV010000076.1 GCA_937934385.1 uncultured Clostridia bacterium
TGACAGTATACTGACAAGCTCGCTGTTTTTTATCCGGTCAATGAGCTTTCGTATTCCGGAGGGAATGCTTACGAACATACGCGTTACAGCGCTGTTTATCGGGAATACAAGGATTGCGAAAACAATGAAAACAAGTATTCCGCCGAATGAGAGCGGCGACATAGAGAACAGATCAGCTGCAAATGCAAAGCCGAGAACAAATCCTGACATCATTGTGCCGAACAGGATGCGGCGCATGGTATTGAACGGAGTGCATACTCTGAATAACATTACGAATCCGACTACGGCTATAAGCATTGCCGAGATGGTTGACGTTTCACTCTGCGGTATGTCAAAGGCAACAGAGAACAGCATCGTTCCGAATATTACCAAGATATCTGTTATTGCCGCCGGAGCTGCCCGCAGCAGCACATTGCGCAAGAATTTTCCGCGCACGATGTTGGTATTCGGTTCAAGAGCAAGGAAGAATGACGGAGCGCCGATCGTGAGTACATTTATGAGCGAAAGCTGCGCCGGCGTTACCGGATATGCAAATGTTCCGATTATCGTGATCCATGCAAGGAAAAATGAAAAAATATTCTTTACAAGAAACAGCGCTGCCGAGCGTTCAATATTATTGATAACGCGTCTGCCTTCAGCTACAACAGCCGGCATTGCGGAAAAATCAGAATCGAGCAGTACGATCTGCGCTACCTGCGACGCAACGTCGCTTCCTGACGCCATTGCGATACTGCAATCGGCTTCCTTTAACGCAAGTACGTCATTTACACCGTCTCCGGTCATTGCGACGGTATGTCCGGCTTTTTTCAGCGCTTTTACAAGAGTTTTTTTCTGATCGGGCGTTACTCTGCCGAATACCGTGTATTTATCCGCTATTGCGGCAAGCTCTTCATGCGATCTGACCGTCGAGGCGTCGATATACTTTTCACTGTTCGGAATTCCTGCCTGCGCTGCGGCATTTGCTGCGGTTGCCGGATTGTCTCCCGATATTACTTTTATATCGACATTTTGTGAAGCAAAATATTCAAAGGTCTCCTTGGCACGCTCACGTATCTTATTTGACAGAAGAATAACGAACAGCGGTACTGCACCGTCAGGTTCAAGTACATCGTTATTTTTGCAGTATGCAAACAGAAGCACGCGGTAGCCCTCTGACGAAAGCGAGCCTATAAAATCGGAATACTTTGCAAAGCGGTCTCCGAGTATAAATTCGGGCGCTCCCATGAAATATCCGCATCCGTCGTTGAATCTGACCGCGCTGTATTTGTTCTTCGAGGAAAAGGGAATTACCTCCGCGGCAGTACGTGTGGATTCTCCGTCAAAATGCTCTTTTATTGCTGCCATTGTATTGTTATCGGACGACATAGCGGCTGCAAAGTCGGTTATAAGCTGCTCTGCGCGCTCGCGGTCGAAGGCTGAATTTCCGG
The DNA here is from genome assembly GCA_937934385.1 of uncultured Clostridia bacterium. GTDB lineage: Bacteria > Bacillota > Clostridia > Oscillospirales > CAG-272 > UMGS911. The sequence goes on from CALGZV010000076.1 coordinate 1,428, forward strand.
GAACGGCGCGGATATCCGTAACTTCCATCTTGTTTTCCGTTATCGTTCCGGTTTTGTCAACACAGATAACATCTGTTCTGGCAAGCGTTTCTATGGATTTCAGTTCATGAACAAGCGTTCTTTTTTTCGAAAGGCGTATTACACTTACGGCAAGTGCTACGCTTACAAGAAGATAGAGTCCTTCCGGGATTATTCCGAGTATTGCGGCGGCTGAACTTACAATTGAATCTGTCAGGCTCATTCCGAGGGTAATATGCTGCTTGTATATTAACAGTGCGGCAATGGGGATTATCGCAATTCCGATAACACCGATAAGCGTTGTGAGCGATTTCATCATGCCGCCGCGGTCCCGCCGTTTTGTCTTTTTCGCCGCAAGAGTGAGACGGGACGCAAAGGAATCTTTTCCGACGCGGACTATCTGTGCGCGGCAGCTTCCCGAAATAACGAAGCTTCCCGAAAGCAGCTCATCCCCCGGAAGCTTTGTTATCTCGTCTGCTTCTCCTGTTATGAGTGCTTCGTTTACAGTTATACTGCCCTCCGATACTACAGCGTCCGCAGCGATCTGATCTCCTGCGGAGAGAACTGCGATATCATCAAGAACAAGCTCGTCGGTAATTATCTGCTGAGCTTTTCCGCCGCGGATCACAAGTGAATGAGGAGCGTTGAGCAGCGAGAGCTTTTCGAGCGTTTTTTTGCTTCGTATTTCCTGAATTATACCTATAACGGTATTTGCGATCATTATAGGCAGAAACATCAGGTGGTTGAACGACCGACACGCAATAAGTGCCGCTGCAATCACAATAAATATAAAGTTGAAGTATGTGCAGGTGTTGCTTATGATGATCTGCTTTACTGTCTTTACGGGAGAATCGACAGGAGTATTTATTTCTCCGTTTTGTTCGCGTAATGAAACTTCTTCCGGAGAAAGGCCCAAGTCCGGATCGGTGATCATTCGTCCGGGCGCTATTCTCTGCATGCTTTCTTCAAGCGGATAGGTCTCTGTCTGAAACTCCGATAATTGGTTATTTCCTTTTTGCCTGTCTGTCGGATTCATTTTTGTTTTCCTTTTCTTAAAGCTGAAATAAAGCTTACAGTGTCGGTTTAAAATTTAACTGCTTGTTTTTACGTTAACGTTTATCATAAAAGTATATACTGAATAAAAAAACTGTTTTAAAAGCTTTTATATACATTTTTGCGATATATTGTAAATATTCAGTATACAGATATCAGTATTTTAAAGCGTTATCTGATTGAAAGGATATGCTTCATGATGCATTATCCGGTTTTCACGGTCACAGCTTGAGAGTATCAGAACCTGACGCAAATCATTTTCCGAAAGACGGTTTATCAGCCTCAGAATACGGTTCAAACGCTCGTCATCAATGTGACAGAAGCTTTCATCGAAGATAAGCGGAGGTACATTCTCCTTGCAGAGCAGTTCGGTAAGCGCTATACGCAGGGCGGTGTAAGCTGCATCCTTTGTTCCTCCGCTCATGTACTGCATATCAAGTGTGAAGGACGAGTCTGCGTCGGGATTTTTGCTGTCAGTGCATCCGGACGGAGCTGCAAAATGCATGGAAAGATCACTGCCGACGTCTA
>CALGZV010000077.1 GCA_937934385.1 uncultured Clostridia bacterium
CAGTCGGTTTATTTGAAGAATATGTGATTGCCGCTTTCTTTCCGTTCGGATAGGTAACCGTACTGAGAAGATTACCTGAGTATGTATAAAGAATGTTTGTTCCGTCGGGGGCGGTTATTGAAGTAAGGAAGCCTCCCGAATTATATGAAAATCCGAATACACGTCCGGCGCCGTCTGTTACAGAGGTGATTCTGCCGGAGGTATATGTGATTATCATACTGTTGCCGTTTTCATCGGTGATCTTGACGAGTCGTCCTTCGCTGTCAAAACGGTATGTATCAGAGCCGTTTGTGAGCTTTCTTAGTTCGGGATCGTAATACAGCTCCTGGCCGTTCATGCTTTCGTACAAATTATAGCACTGCGTGTTGCTCTTGCATATACATGTTTTATCACTCTGCTTAAAGTATATCTCATCACCGTTCTCGCCGATATATACATATCCGGAAGCCTCTTCGTTTTCCTCCAGATCAAACGGCAGTCTCGATATATATGTCATGCTCTGCATCAGATTAAGCTTGAAGCCGTAGCCGAGCTTCATGGAATCAAAGCTTGCCGTACGCAGCTTTATAGTGTTGTTATATGTATACTGATATGACGCAAGTGCGCTATTGTACAGATGTCTTATGGTTACAGGCATTCTGTTTCCGGACCATGCAAAGTCTTCGGACTCGAGCATAAGATTACCGCAGGCAAGATCGATGCTTCCCTGACCGAAACGTCCAAGCTCATGTGTATGAGTACGGTAAGAGGTATTCACGCCATAGCTTGATTCGTAAGTGACGATAAGCTTCGGAGTGAGCGTGCTGGCGGTATAAGAGCTTCCGTACAGTGACATATTATTACAGCAGCAGGTCTCGTCCAACATTTTCAGTACGAGATTTGCATAGGAAATCTCGCTCTTGTTTGCAGCGTCAAACAATTTTGTAATATCAAAAGAGTAAGTAACTCCTGAGCCGCGTGTATCTATAGTGTCATAGTCTATAAGATCGGGGCTTGCCGCAGGTGTGCAGGTTCCTGATATGATGTTTTCTTTGACCTGATAAAGGCCGAATTTCGGATATACGTATTCCTGTACAGAGCAGGAGGCTTGCTTTATCTGAAGCTCTGCTTTCTTAATGCGGGGATTTCTCGGAAGCGCAGGCATTTTCAGCTTTATATACATACGGCTTACATTGCAGTCTCCGTCTCCGGAATCGCCGGTTCCTACCGTATGAGAAAACGCAGAAAACATTTTGCCGTCAACCCAGCTGTATGTAGTCA
>CALGZV010000078.1 GCA_937934385.1 uncultured Clostridia bacterium
TAGCAACCGTAAAACGGTATTCGGGCTTTGCTTCGTTCATAAGCGAAGCAGCGCCCATTCCGGTAGGCCCTGCAAGTACTGCTATATTTACAGCCCGTCCGGGCGTTTCCGAACCGTTCTGTGTCCTGGACTCTGCGGTACCGGCCATACTGTCCTCCGGCTTTATATCTCCGCCGTTATTTCTGCAGGACGAAAGTCCCACAGCAAGGGATAAAGCAAGCATAACGGCAAAAATCCGGCCTACTATATTTTTATCACTTTTTACTTTCACTTTGTATACCTCCTGTAAATTTGTCAGCGTATGTCAGAGACAAAATTATGTCTCCAATAATACTGAATTTTGTTCACCTCATCGACAAGCCTTTTAGTTTTATTGTCAAGGTCGTCATAAAATACACTCTCATCACCAATTATATATCTGCCTGTCGTATGAAGCACCGGCAGCGTTTTTTCTGCCTCACGCATGTACTGCATAAAGCTGTTGCCCTTCCAGCCGAGAAGATCAAACATCCTGCTCATAAGGTAGTACGGACCAATCTCCCCGCCGTCTCCCCGGAATACATCCCCGAAGATCTCCCTTGCGGCATCGTTACCCCATATGATATACGGAGTTTCATAATAATTTCTGAAGCCCTCCTTATTTGAAAGGTTAATGTTTATTCCGAGCGTATCATACACTGAGTTATTATTCCCCATCCATGGCATATGATCCCCGAAAAGTACAAGAACTACAGGCTCTTCCGACTCTCTCAGTCCGTCAACAAACCTTTCAAGCTCATTATTCGTTTCTTTTATCGCCTGAAGATAATTATTGATAATAAAATAATCAGACATCGGATATCCGTTGTTGGCGGCATATTCCTCCTCAAAGAACTGATAGCTGTCCGAATACGGGCCGTGGCACTGATATGTCACGTTAAACGAAAAATAGTGTTCTCCTCTGCCGACCGCCTCATTATACAGCTTAAGAATATTAGGTAAAAGATATTCATTGTCCGCCGCATGCGATCCCGACAGCTCATAATAGGTATCTTCTTCGAAGTAATAATTCTCAAATCCGAGATACTCATTGACATTGGTACGGTTATAAAACCATCCGTGACTCGGATGGCTTCCCTCTGCTGTATATCCCTGCTCCGAAAAATATCTTACATACGAATTCGTAGCTCTTCGGAAAGAAGGAAGCTTGGTAAATCCGGTCAGAAAGCTGCGTTCGGTCGTTACAGTTCCTCCGGCAAATATATCGGTAAGAAGATAACCGCTGTAAGACTCGTCCCTCAGCTCATCAAGATACTTATAAACATTGTTTGTCATTTCAACGCTTTCAAACCGCGAAAAATCCGCATAAGCCTCAAGCATTATGCCTATTATATTTACCTTTTCATCCTCTGGAATACCTTCGTATGTGTATTTTCCGAGAATCTCCTCACATTGAACGGCGTCATATCCTTCAGGAGGATTATCAAGCGCTTCGTCGACGCTGTGAATAAACGGATAAAGAAATCCGCGCGATATATACTGATCGGTGGCCGCCCAGATATTGATGACATCATCATTGCTTGTAGTATCCCAGTAAAAATCATTAAGATAATACGCATAGAATGCATGGACACTGAATGCGCCTACAAGCACAAGTGCGATCGGTCTTACATATCTGACCTTTATTCTGAACTCTCCGAAAAGGCGCAGCAAAAGCGTACCGATAATAAGCACAGCCGCCAAATTAAACATATCTGAGGTAAATTCAATAGTATACCTTGATGAAATATTCGACGCCTCCGAAATATTATATACATCTTCAAACATGACCGGATCGTTTCTCAGCTGAAGCTTGAAATAGTTAACAAGAGACAGAACAAAAGTAGCCCCTCCCGATAAAAAGCAGGCGGCGGATATACGGTTAGTAATCAGATACAGAGCAATACACAGCACAAACACCGGAAGTATATTAAGGACTACCTTATGCGCATCTTTAAAATATGACCAGAAAAGAGTGCCGTCGTTATCATAGCAGTATGATCCGAAATACAGGCTCACGATTCCCCAGACAATGCAGAATAAAAGCATAAAGAAAATTTTGCAGAAATACGTAAGGCCGATATGCGTTATATAATCAGATTTGCTGCGGTACTGCCGCGAGCGCTCGGTATATATACGCGTACCCGCATGCTTCATAATCGGAGAAAGCAGTGTACCGTATGCGGTGTATCCCTCCTCCTGCACCATCTTCGACGGCTTAACATACTCCTTAAAACGGCAGCTGCCGGTATCGTATTCTCCGGCAAGCACGCGGCATCCGGCCATAGCTTCGACTACCTGCCTCGGATGTTCACTGACTGCGATTATATCGGAATCGTGAATATATACTTTTCTTCGGGACTTTGCCGAAAATCCTTCAAGCAACTTATTATTGTCTTTTACGAAACGCAAAAACGACCAGCGTCTTTCAAGGTATCTTCTCTTGCTGAAAATATGAAAATAGAAAAGAATATCCCAGAGAAGATACGGCAGAAGATATTTATACAGCTTCGGTACTCTTCTGCGGCAGTATCTGTAAAACGCTTTCTCAGGCTTTCCGAGATACATGCAATTTTCAAATATTGCGTATTTCATTAAATTCTCCCACAATTTTACATTTATATATGCCGTATTCTTTAATTATACGCCTGAAAAAATTAAATGTGCAACTATATTAATAATTAAATTTATAGCATAAAATCGTATAATTCTACCATACAACGCCGCTCCGTGTCAATGATTTTGTAAAAACATGATTCGGAAAAACGCAAAAACAGACTGAAAAACCTTAAAAATCTATCTTTTAAAACAGCCTTCCGGATCTAAAACAGCAAAAAAATTCACAATAATGAATCAACAGACAGTTTATATAATTATTTGACAAAACCTATTGATTTTTGACAAAAAATATTTTATAATATTTTATAAATAATACATTTAAAACAAAATTTACCGTTTAACAAATACCGCGCAGTATCCCGAAAAGCTTTAACCCGCAATTCCCTCAGCGCGGTATTCTTCTCACTAAAGAAACCTGACGGTAATATTATTCCCCATATCCGTAATAAAATCCTTTTTATTGTATTATCAGTAAAATATCCGGAGAAAAAACACAGGGAGGGCATCATGGAAAACGAAAAAAAGAAAAAGAACACAAAAAAAGAAAAGAAAAAGCATCTTCCGCTTAAAAGAACGGCGGCAAACAATCTTTTCGCACTTAAAATGCTGTGGAAGGGATCTCCGTTATATATGATCGTATATTTAGGTTCTTCGGTCGTATACGGACTTCTTCAGTTTTTTTCGGACAGCTATCTTCTCAGACGGACGATAAACGGGATTCAATCCGGTGAAAGTATACAAAATATACTTACATATGTGGTTATACTGTCTGTTTTAACCATAATCCTTGACAGCGCGCTTGCATGGTTCTGGAGAGTAATATCTCCTGCAAAATGGCAGCATATATCCGCATATATAGAAAAAAGTCTGTTTGAAAAGGCAGCGCAGGTCGAACTTTCATGCTATGAAAATCCTGATTTTTACGATAAGTATGTAAAAGCGATGGATTCCGCATACAACCGCATGCAGAACGTTATGAACACTCTCGACAGTCTTATATATACCGCCGTAAGCTTTTCGGCTAATTCACTTCTTTTATTCATCATCGATCCCGTACTTATTCTGTTCGGTCTGTTTCCGCTGCTTCTCGGATTCATAAGAAGATATACAAACGTTATAAATCACGATCTTGAAGCATCAAAAAAACCGATAAACCGCCGCACCGAATACGCGCGCAGGACCTTTTATCTCGGAGAATACGCGAAAGAAATGCGTATCGGCGGAATGTATGTAAACATGCTCAGGTATTTCAGAGAAAGCTATGACGATTACCGTCAGCTCATAAATAAATACGGCAGGTGGAATGCGATACTTCAATTCGTCCAAAGCACAGGACTGGAAGTCGTAACAATACTCGGCGCAATGCTGTACGCCGTATGGAGTACGTTATGTGTAGGAGCTGACAGCGGCGGTATGCTTATAGGAGACTGCATCGTTGTCATCGGCAGTGTCGGAACGATATCATACGGACTGAATAATTTTGTTCAGAACATCGCCGCTTTCGGTGAACACGCTCTGTTTCTTGAGGACGTCAGATATTTTCTCGACTATGAACCTGCAATAAAGGACGGCGTGTTCGAAGCTCCGGAAAGCGGAGACATAGAAGTCAGAAATGTGAGCTTCAGCTACACGGGAAGCAATAAAAAGGCGCTTGACGATATAAGCTTTACATGGCGCAAAGGCGAACGGATCGCGCTTGTAGGAAGCAACGGATCGGGAAAATCAACTCTTGTAAAGCTTCTCCTCCGTCTTTACGATCCGTCTGACGGAGAAATAACAATAAACGGACGGAATATCACCGAATATAAAGTTCGCTCATACAGAGACCGCTACAGCACCGTTCTTCAGGATTTTAAAATATTTTCAATGAGTGTCCGCGACAATGTCCTGCTCCGACTGCCTATGGACGGAGACGAGAAAATTGTCGAAGCAGCACTTGGCGAGAGCGGAGCGGCAGAACGCATAGACCGGCTTGAAAAAGGTATCGATACGGTTCTCACACGTGAATTCGATGACAAGGGAGCCAACCTCTCGGTAGGAGAACAGCAGAAATTATCTCTTGCAAGGGTATTTGCGTCCGACACCCCGTTTGTTATTCTCGACGAGCCTTCGAGCGCGCTCGATCCGATTGCCGAATATAAAATGTTTGAAAATATGATGCGGGCGACGGAGGGAAGAAACGTTATCTTCATATCTCACAGGTTGTCCTCGGCGACTCTCGCCGACCGTGTAATTCTCATGGAAGGCGGAAAGATCGCAGAGATCGGAACTCATGAAGAGCTTCTTGGCTCAGGCGGGAAATATGCCGAAATGTTCGGGCGTCAGGCAGAAAATTATCTTGGAAGCGAGGCGACGGAAAATGAGTAAAAAAGAAAAAACACCGAAACAGCGGCCGGATGCGATAGTAAAAAATATTGCCGCATTGCTCGGTAAGATCGCAAAATACACACCCGAATACATCGTATTTACAGTGCTTCGCACCGCGGTCAGCGCGGTCTCGATGTCCGCATCTACGATATTTACCTATTTTCTTTTAAATTCGCTTGACGAAAACGCAGAATTCGGATATGTTGCAAAGATCATCATGCTTATGGCTGCCGTTGAGATTTTGCAGCATCTGTTCTATAGCTGGAACGGTAACATCAGGTTTCCGCTTTCCCGGCAGAAACTGCATCTGCGCATGCATGAGGAGCTGTTTAAAAAATCGCTTTCCCTCGATATATCCTGCTTCGATGATCCGGAATTTTACAACGATTTTGTATGGGCAATGGATCAGTCGGACGGTCAGGCTGCCGAACTTCTCGAAAATCTTACATCTATTGTAGGCAGATTTGCAGCAGCGACTACGGTATTCGGTCTTCTGCTTCATATAGATCCTGTCGTTGCCGTCATAATTCTTGCTTCATCTCTCGCCAGCGTTATATGCAACCTTGCATCAAATAAGCTGAACTATAAACACAGCAGAGAAACAAATCCGCTCTGGAGAAAAAAAGCTTATATAAACAGAGTATACCATCTTTCAGACTATGCGAAAGAACTTCGTGTCAGCCATGCTCATGAGCTTATCATGAAAGACTATGACGAAAATACGGAAAAACTTATAGAAACAAATGTAAGATACGGAAAAAAATATTTTTTCATAAGCGGACTCGGCTGGGATCTTCTCAGCAATATCACATCTTTTTCAATTTTGATATATATGATACTGATGCTTGATAAAGGTTATGTACAGCTCGGCGGCTTTGCAGCAAGCATAAACGCAATATGGAGGATCCGATGGAACATACTCCGTATAATAGAAGATCTCGGTAAACTTGCAAAACAGTCGCTGTATATTGAAAAATATCTCTCTTTTATGAAATATGAACCGACGATAAAAAGCGGTACAAAAGAGCTTCCGGAATTTGAAAGTCTCGAACTTCGAGACGTGAGCTTTTCATACGATTTTTCAGCTCACCCGAAATACAAGTTTCATGACAAGGATTATGTTCCTCCGGAGAAGAAAGCATGCACAGACGCGCTTAAACATATCAGTCTGACACTCCGTGCAGGAGAAAAAATCGCTATAGTCGGATATAACGGAGCGGGCAAAACCACTCTGACTAAGCTTATTATGCGGCTGTACGATCCTACCGAAGGCGAGATCCTGTACAACGGCGTCAATATAAAAGAATTTGACGTCTACGAATACCGCAAAAAGATCGGCGCGGTATTCCAGGATTTCAAGATATTTGCCACGACGATCGCCGAAAACGTAATGAACGGAAGCTATGACGAATCAGACCGCGATACGGTTCTGAGCGCTCTTAAATCCGCAGATTTCACCGAAAAGCTGAGTACGCTTGAGGGCGGCATAGAAACGCAGCTTACACGCGAATTTGATGAAAACGGTACTAATCTTTCGGGCGGAGAATCGCAGAAAATCGCTATATCCCGTGTCTTTGCAAAAGATTATCCTATCGTCATTATGGACGAACCGTCAAGCGCGCTTGATCCGACGGCAGAATACAATCTGAACAAGTCGATACTGCACAGTACCGAAGGAAAGACTGTTATATTCATCTCTCACCGTCTGTCAACTACAAGAATCGCCGACAGAATACTAATGTTTGATTCAGGAGAGCTGATAGAAGAAGGAAGCCATGATGAACTGATTTCAAGAAACGGAAAATATGCAGAAATGTTTAATCTACAATCGCAGAAATATCATATCTGATTCGGTACTGAGACAAAAATGCCATGCCAAAAAGCAAAAAAACTCTTGCAATCGTAAAAACAGTATGATATAATAACCTCACGGCGTTAGCAAAAAGCTTGCAAAGCAGGTCTTTTGACGCCTGAGAGAACATTGAATGGCTAAATCACGGCTTCGCCGTCACGCGCCTTACAGCGCTGCTACGTTTCACACAGCGATTTATGATATAATACATATCAAAGCTTAAAAAATTAAATAGAGTAAATGCAATGATGCGGTCAGCGATATTGCGGAAATGTCACACAGAGACAGCGGGCCATGGCTGAAAGCCCGCTCTGACATGCAATGATCTGCACTTCCCCGCGGAGCATATCCGGTCAGAGCCTTTCTGAGCATGTAGCCGGATACGGTCGGTCCCCGTCACAGGACTTTTGAGAGTCCGCCTCACGGCGGGAATTAAGGTGGTAACGCGAAGGCAGCAGCCTCCGTCCTTTATTTACGGGCGGAGGTTGTTTTTTTACTTTTAAAGAAACCCGCAACTCTATTTTTATTCAAATCAAAAAGCCGCCGTGCCATACCACGGCGTTACGAAAGGAATGGTCAACAAAATGAAAGAAAAGCTGAAACAGATCCGTGAGACAGCGCTCGATCAGCTCCGCTCGGCGGAAAACACCGACGCGCTTGAGCAGCTCCGAGTAAAGCTTCTCGGAAAAAAAAGTGAGCTTACAGCGGTCCTCCGCGGGATGAGCGCACTTACCGCAGAGGAAAGACCTGCAATCGGTCAGATAGCAAATGAAGTCCGTGCCGCGATCGAAGAAATGATCGAAAGCAAAAAGACAAAACTTGCTGCCGAAGCGCTCGAACGCCGTCTTGCAAGCGAAAAGATCGACGTGACAATGCCTGCAAAGAAATTCCGTCTCGGACACCGCCATCCCCTCGCACAGGTCGAAGAGGAAA
>CALGZV010000079.1 GCA_937934385.1 uncultured Clostridia bacterium
ACGGAAAATGCAATTGAATGTACTGTCATAAACGGCGGAACTGTGTCAAATCAAAAGGGAATAAATATACCCGGAGTCAGACTTACAATACCTTTTATAAATCAAAAAGACAGAGAAGATATTGCGTTTGTAGCAAAAGAAGGATTTGATTTCATCGCAGCCTCCTTTACACAGTGCGCTGAAGATATCAATCTTGTACGTCATGAACTTGAAAAAAACGGCGGGAAAAATACACGTATAATAGCAAAAATAGAAAACGCCGCGGGCGTCGAAAATATTGATGAAATACTTGCTGTAGCTGACGGTATTATGGTAGCGCGCGGAGATCTCGGAGCTGAGATAGCATTTGAGGAAATACCGATAATACAAAAACGTCTTATATCCAAATGCTATAACGAGGGAAAACAGGTCATAACGGCAACTCAGATGCTCGAAAGTATGACTCATCAGCCGCGCCCGACACGTGCCGAAATCACCGACGTAGCAAATGCAATATTTGACGGAACGAGCGCGATCATGCTCTCAGGAGAAACTGCAAGCGGACTATATCCTATAGAAGCAGTTGAAACCATGGCTAAAATCGCGGAGAGAACCGAGCAGGATATAGATTACGGCAGCCGCTTTTCAAACATACGTGTAAGCGGCTTCTCAGATGTTCCGAGAGCAATTTCGCATGCCACATGTACGACGGCAAACGATTTGAACGCAGCAGCAATAATAACCGTAACCAAGTCAGGGCGCACCGCACGGATGCTGAGCAGATTCCGCCCTGCAACTCCTATAATAGGCTGCTCCCCCGACCCGCAGATATGTCGTCACATGAATATGTCATGGGGAATTACACCGCTTTTGATTGAAGAAAAAACAAGTACAGACGATCTTCTTGCTCATACAATTGAAGTGACGTCAAAGCACGGTCTTGTAAATCACGGAGATGTTGTCGTGATTACAGCCGGAATTCCCCTTGGCGTTTCGGGAACAACAAATATGATGAAGGTACAGATTGTAGGAAATGTTCTTGTCAGCGGAATCGGAATAGGAGAGGGAACAGCGTGCGGAAATTTATGTGTCTGCAAAAACGAGGATGAAGCTATTGAAAAATTTAAAGACGGAGATATTCTCGTAATTCCGTTTGCAACACAAAAAATAATTGGTATACTGAAAAAATCAAGCGCGATTATATGCGAACACTCCGATACCGGATCTTATGCCGCTGTTGCCGGGCAGGTTCTCGGACGTCCTGTAATAGTCGGTGCTGCCGGAGCGACAAAAATACTTCATTCGGGAACAGCAGTAACAGTTGACAGTAAAAAAGGACTTGTATTTTGCAGTGGTAACGGATAAGCACCCAAAAATATAAGCATTACTTGAAATATAATAACTTTGATTAATCAGGAGGATAATATAATTTGATCATTCAGTTAGACGAAGCAAAAAGAACACTTACTGAGATGAAGGATAAAATCATAGATCTCGGTTCGGCACTCAGAATAGATGAACTCAAAAAATCAATAGAAGAACTTGAAGCGCAGACTTCTTCAGAAAATTTCTGGAACGATACCGAAAAGTCAAGCAAGGTACTCAAAGAAATAAAAACAAAAAAGGATACTGTCGACAGGTATGCTCAGCTTCAAAACCGTCTCGAGGATACACTCGTGCTTATTGAAATGGGTATTGAAGAAAACGATGAAAGTATAACAAACGAAGTCCTGTCAGAAGTAAAAGCTATTGTAGATGACGAAGCTGCGCAGCGAATCGAGGTTCTTCTGTCAGGTGAATACGATCAGAATAATGCGATTCTGTCTTTTCATCCGGGCGCGGGCGGCACCGAAGCTCAGGACTGGGCTCAGATGCTATACAGAATGTATGTCCGCTGGGGAGAACGTCATAATTTTAATGTAAAACTTCTCGATTGGCTTGACGGCGATGAAGCCGGAATAAAGAGCGCAACCATAAGAATAGAAGGCACGAACGCGTACGGTTATTTGAAAAGCGAAAACGGCGTTCACAGACTTTTAAGAGTATCTCCGTTTGATTCATCAGGCCACAGAGG
>CALGZV010000080.1 GCA_937934385.1 uncultured Clostridia bacterium
GGTTGTTATAAGGTCGAGATTATATTCACGCTCAAGCCGCTCCTGTATTATCTCCATATGGAGCAGTCCGAGGAATCCGCAACGGAATCCAAAGCCCAGTGCGGCTGATGTCTCCGGCTCAAATGAAAGCGCGGCGTCGTTGAGCTGAAGCTTTTCTATTGCTTCGCGAAGATCTCCGTAGCGCGCTCCGTCAGCAGGATAGATTCCGGAATAAACCATCGGAAGTGCCTTTTTAAAACCGGGCAGGGGAGTTTCAACTCCGCCTTCGGCAAGAGTTATTGTATCTCCTACGCGTGTTTCGGAAACGGTTTTTATAGACGCTGTTATGTATCCGACGTCTCCTGCTTCGAGGCTATCGCGCTGAACAAGACCGAACGGAGACATTACACCGACCGAGACGACCTCGAATGTCGCGCCGGTACTCATAAGTTTTATGGTATCTCCGGATTTTACTGTTCCGTCATACAGTCTTACATAAACAACGACACCGAGATATGAATCATAATATGAGTCGAAAATGAGCGCTTCGAGCGGTTTTTCGGGATCTCCCTCTGGCGGTTTTATGTCTGTGACTATCTTTTCAAGTACCTGTTCTATGTTAAGACCGCTTTTTGCCGATACTGCAGGGCAGTCATCCGCAGGAATTCCGATCACATCTTCGATTTCTGCACGCACGCCTTCTATGTCGGCTGACGGCAGATCTATTTTATTTATTACGGGAACTATTTCAAGATCACTGTCTACGGCAAGATATGCGTTTGCCAGCGTCTGAGCCTCAATGCCCTGCGTTGCATCTATGACAAGCAGCGCACCCTCGCACGCATTGAGCGACCGGGATACTTCATATCCGAAATCGACATGACCGGGTGTGTCGATAAGGTTGAACTGATATTCCTCTCCGTCCGGTGCCGTGTATGTAAGATTGACCGCACGTGCCTTTATTGTTATTCCGCGCTCGCGCTCAAGCTCCATATTGTCAAGTATCTGTGCTTCCATGTCGCGGGTGCTGACAGCTCCGGTCGCTTCGAGCAGACGGTCTGCGAGCGTCGATTTTCCGTGGTCTATATGCGCAATTATTGAAAAATTCCGTATATATTTACGATGGTCACTCATATGTATAATCATGCCTTTCTGTCCAAACCGAAAATAATATACCGTAAGCTAATGCTCCGGCTGCGGTATGATATATAATAATATTTTATTATATAATGGTTATAAGAAAAAATCAATGTTTTTTTGTAAAAAGATGATTGGAAATGTATGTGTACGGCAAAATGTAAATTTTTCGGATATGCGGATGACGTATGTAATAAAGCTATTGCTTAAAGATAAAAACTGTGTTATAATAACCTCACGATGTATACTGAAGCTTTGCTGAGCAAACCTTCGGACATCTGAGAGAACTTGAAATATAAATTGGGACTTGTGTCCGAGCGGCTGCGCCGCTTGCAAGGCTTCGCCTTGGATTTTTGTTATAATAACTTCATAAAATACTTGATAATCAGAGGCTGACGGTATGTAACAGAGAATTGAAAAACAGATTCGGAGTCGCCATGCGGCTCATTACGCCGGCAAATATGTAATTGAATTTTTAAGAACATATAATGCAGATGTGCATTTTTGCGGCATATGACGCCGGGTATCGGTGTGCCGTGAACTTTCTAATACGATTTGAGGTACGGTCATAAATATGACAGAGAAAGAAAATATCATACAGCGGGAAAGCACGGCGGAGGAAACCGCAGAGCTTGAGATACTCTCGCGAAATATTTTTTCTAAAATACAGCAGAAATCGAAACAGAAGTTTCGCCGTAAACTGGCTTTTTATATAACTATCCTTGCGATATTTTGTGCGTGTCTGGCTGCAGTGCTTTTTTCTGTATTCTTTAAAATCAAGCACATAACGGTTTCAGGTTCTTCTGTTTACGATGACTGGAGAATAATTGAAGCTTCCGGTATAACTGTCGGAGGTAATGCATATGCGGTAAGTGAAGCTGCAGTTGAAAAAAACGTAACCGAAAGATTTCCGTATATTTGCTCGGTATCGATTTCTCATCCGTCTCCGTCTACACTTGAACTGTCAGTAACAGAGGATTCCGCAGAATATTTTTTTGTGATCGACGGGGAGTATTTCATATTATCAGATTCGCTCAGAGTACTTGAGATAATGTCTGACAGCGATATAATGCAGACACGCCATGCAGACCTTCTTGAGATAAGTGTAAACGGCGTTTCCAAGGCGGTCGTAGGAAGCCGGGTTGAATTTGTCAGCGATATATATTACGATTATGCCGTAAAAACTCTCCGTGTATTTGCGGAATGTTCTATGTCGGATCATATAACGCGTGTAAATTGCATCAGTAAATTTAACGTGTACTTTATATATGATGAAAGATTCAGAATTGAAGTAGGTGACACAGACGATCTTCAGATGAAGCTGACTTTTGCGGACGCGGTAATAAAAGATTTACCTGCAAGTGCGTCAGGTATAATAAATGTTGAGAATCAAAATGCATTCTTTATTGAACAGGATACGCTCGAATAAGCGCTTTGCTGCTTGTTTATCCGGAATAAAAAAAGAGAGTCGATTCCGGTTTGTCTATGTTAAGCACAAGGATAGTATATATTAATCAAATCATTGATTAAAAATCGGAATCCGGATTTTAAATAAAATGTATATCAGAGTATATCGGTCATCAGACTGTAAGGAACTTACGGAGCTTTTTTACAATACGGTTCATAAAATAAATGCGAAAGATTATACAAAAGAGCAGTTAGATGTATGGGCGACGGAGGATTCGGACTTAAGAAAATGGGACAGATCGTTTCGGGAACATTGCAGCATTGTTGCGATTGATGATAAAATTATTGTGGGATTTGGAGATATAGATAAGACCGGTTATCTTGACCGATTATATGTTCATGCGGATTATCAGGGGAGAGGGATTGCTTCCGAAATTTGCAGTCGGTTAGAGCGGGCAGTTAAAGGAGATATCGTTACTCATGCTTCTGTTACTGCAAGACCGTTTTTTGAAAAAAGAGGATATAAAGCTGTAAAGGAACAGCAGGTGGAGCGGCAGGGGATTTTTCTAACAAACTTTGTAATGATAAAAAAGCGATAAATATGTTATTTTCTTTCAATATTGTTCGTTTGGCTGTCTGATAAACCGTAAAACGTTATTAAGAAAAATATATGCACAAATTGGATTTTTTTGATCCTGCTGTGTGCATATATTTGTCTTATATATTGCCTGAATGTTAAAAAAATATAAATTCTCATCAAAGGCATTGAAAAATAATGAAAAAAAATATATTATATATATAAATAGTTGTATATGTTGAAAGTGCTGTACCTTTTGCAGCTGATTGTATATAAAAAAGTACACAGTTGGAGATTCCTTATCAGGTATTAATATCTGATTTGGCGGACCGCACTTATATTTTTCGTCATTTTGAAGTTAAAACAGAGTGGACATGATTGGCAGTTTGGACAATTTGTTGCAGCGAAATGCTGCATGTGCGACAGCAGTAGATATATTGCAGCTGTTTTTGTATCGGTTACATGAAAAAAATGATTTGCATAACATAATGGGG
>CALGZV010000081.1 GCA_937934385.1 uncultured Clostridia bacterium
CTTGAAACAGGCGAGCTTTCTCAAAAAATAGGAAGAGGAAAAAACACAACGCGAACTTCGGAGCTTTTTACCATGAGAGAGCTTTTCGGCGATCTTAACGTATCTGAAGAAGATAAGCTAATGCACGGCTTTCTTGCAGATACACCGGGATTCAGTATGATAGATTTTACGCGATTTGATTTTTACGGAAAAGATGACCTTCCATATACTTTCCGTGAATTCAGACCGTTTCTTACAAAGTGCAGATATACAAAATGTACGCACACCAAAGAGGACGGCTGTGTAATTTTACAGGCAGTCAAAAACGGTATCATTCCCGAAGAAAGACACAAAAGCTATCTTGAAATTTATAACGATATAAAAGACAAGCATTCATGGGATTGACAGTAATATATTGAAAATTCCTATAGCAAATTACATAAATTAATTAATATTGACAAATATTGATTTATATGACAAACTATATTATATTTAAAGTAATTCTCCTGCGCGAGTCTATTGTGCTGTTTTTTGTTCCCTTGTTTTTAATTAACAACTTCCGACAGCCGTTATAAATAAAAAGGAGACGAACATGACAAAAAACGAGAAACGCGACATAAACAAAACCGATTTCTTCATGCTACTTCGTATGACGTTCAAGCTTTACCGTACCGAAATAATCATCAGTTTACTTATAGGCATTTTCCAAAGAACTGTCGGCTTTTTATCAAATGCATATATGCTCGGTTATGTCATAAATGCATTGCAGGAGCAGCGTCCTGTATATGAAATCTTCTCGTTTATTGCTCTCATAGCAATCCTGACTGTTATATCTGTTTCGTTGAACATAATAAATATGCGTTTGTTAAAACCTATATTTGAAAAGAAAGCCGATGCGACTCTCCGAAAAATGCTGCATGAGCGTGCGCTGCACTCCGATCTTTCTATCTACGAATCGCCGGAGATGTATTCTCTGTACGGTCGTGCCACGTCGGGCGGAGCCGGCTCATTATCAAAAATGGCAAAATCCATATCAGTTATTATATCATCCGTTTATTCGGCTGCATTAGCTATATATTTTGCAATAAAGATCGATCCTGTCATTCTTTTATTCTCTGCTCCAACTATTATTATAGGAGTAAAAAGGTCGAAATCTTTAGAAAAGGATCAGCACGAAATTGACGTAAAGAGCGGAGAGATCTCGCGCAGACAGGATTATGCCCGCCGCGTTTTTTACCAAAAAGAATTTGCGAAAGAGATCAGACTGTCAAACATAAGCAATGTTGTATTCTGATATATGAAAAAAAGCGCGAAAGATTTCGAGACACTTTTAAGAAAAGGAAATTTACGGCTCGAATTTAAGCGTTTCCTTTATAATTTCCCTGCAAACAGGCTGTTTCCGACTCTTTCTCATATATATCTGGCTTACCGTATAATTATATCTCACTCAATGCCTGTCGGAGATTTTTTTATTGTTACTAGTGCTATATCACAATTTAGTGTCGGAGTAAACGTAGTTACATCGCATATTTCAAATATCTACGGATTATGTTATAAATTCAGAGATTTCCGTGCATTTATCGAGCATGAAGATAAAATATTACCAAATGAAGACGGAGCTATAGCACATGCGGGCGATATTGAACTGCGAAATGTTACATTCAGATATAACGGTGCAGGCAAAACAACTCTTGTCAAGCTGCTTATGCGGCTGTACGATCCCGACAGCGGAGAAATTTTGCTTGGCGGCATGAATATAAAAGATTTTAAGCTTGACAGCTATCTAAGCTGCTTTGGGACGGTATTTCAGGATTATAAACAGCTTGCTTTTTCGGTAGCTGAAAATGTTTTATGCAAGCCGTATGAGGACGAATTTGAAGAGACCGTTGTATCGTCGTTAAAAAAAGCCGGACTCTGGGAAAAGATATCCTCACTTCCGAGGGGAATACATACACCTCTGACACGAGAATTTAATGAGGAAGGAATCTTTCTTTCTGGCGGTGAGTCGCAAAAGCTGGCTATATCAGGTATATACGCGCGTAACTGTCCAATAGTAATACTTGACGAGCCGTCCAGTGCGCTCGATCCTATCGCGGAAAAAGAAATGTACAGAATCATGTATAAAGCGTGCGAAGGAAAGACAATGATATTTATTTCTCACAGACTTTCTTCCGCGACAGAAGCTGACAGAGTGCTTCTTATGGAAAACGGATACATAACAGAACAGGGCAATCATGCCGAGCTTATGAACCTCGGTGAAAAATATGCGGAAATGTTTACCGCTCAGGCTGAAAATTATATTAAAAACCGCTGAAGCATCCATAAAATATTAATAAACAATTTTTATTTTGCATTATATTTATATTTTTCCAGTTATATTATACTATTACAGAAAAAGCTATCTGGATTTTCCGTATGCATGAGGAAAATCCAGATAGCTTTTTTATATATCTGTTTTCAGTATATTTCTGAGCTTTACAGCAAAAAAATATGCAAAAACTACAGATACTGCGTCTTTAATAATAAACGGAGCGGAAACTGCAAGCACGCTCGCAGGCAATGATATTCTTGACAGATATGCATACCAAACGCTTCCGAACAAATGGAGCGCAGCAAGTCCTAAAAGTCCCATTGCAACCGCAGAAGCCGCATGCTTCCTTTTTATCCCTATACCGCAAAACAGAACAAGAAGTAAAAAGCCGGCAATAAATCCCCCTGTCTTTCCGAAAAGCACGCCTATCCCGCCCTTAAAATTTGAAAATACCGGAGCTCCGACAGTTCCGACCGATATATATACGGCAACAGATATCAAGGCTGATTTCGTTCCGATCAGATATCCGCAAAGTGCAATTGCGAAGGTTTGAAGCGTTATCGGAACACCTACCGGTAGCGGTACCGATATCTGAGAGCAAACGGCAATTACTGCCGAAAGCATAGCTATCATTACAAGTTTTTTTATTTTTAATCCGTTTTCTGCCTTTACAGACATATTTATATCCTCCGTTATTTCGCCGGGCTTAACAAGCAGACGGCAATTGAATTACCGTTTTTTATTTTATCACATATTCCAAATCGTTTCAATGTTACGAAAAACAATTTTCCAAATAAAAATACCGTTTTTTATATGCATTTTTTAGTTCATACAAGCTCATTTCAGCATTAAATTTATTATATAATTAAATAGTGATCGGAAGCTTTACATTTACTTATTAATATTAATAAAAAACGCAGTTCCTTATATTTAAGTGAAAACAAAAGCGGATTTTGTATTGAAATTGATAATGTAGTATGCTATAATTAACAAAATAACTATTACCTTTTTATATAAAACATTTTGTACAGCGAGAGGAAAACAATGGATTATTTTAATAAGTATGTATCAAATACGGTTTTAGGAAGCGGAAATAACAGTATTTTATTTTTTCCAAAGCCGATAACACGAACCGCAATGATGTTTGTAAAACTTCGGAATTACGGAAAACAAAACTACAGACTTATGTTTTCAAATACTGTGGACAGTACATTTGACCGCGGACAAACCGCTTATGCAAATTTAAAGGGAGATACCTGGCATATTGACTCTTTTGAGATTGCAGACGGCGGCCGGATCGGAAATATAACACTTGACAGCGACGGTATGATCGCTGTTAACGGATTTGATCCTGATTACTGTTCGACAGTAAAAGAATTTACACATGTAACATTTAACGGAAAATATGAATGCGATGTTCCGGCAGGAGAAAAAATATGGACCGATGAATTTGAGTTAAATATACTCGAAAACCATTATCTTGCTGTTAAAATAACATTTACAGGAAATAATATTCCGTATACTCCTGATAAAATAGTTCCCTGCTTTATATTGGAAAACGGCCATTGGCATACAGGACGGGATTTTCCTCAGCCTGTATTTATCGGAATTGCCGAGAACAAGACAGCTCCTGTAAAACGCATAGGCTTTTTCGGGGATTCAATTACACAGGGACTCGGTACTACAGCAGACGCATATGAATATTGGGTTGCAGATATATCAGAAGAACTTCCGTGCGATAAATTTTCCGTTTGGAATCTCGGACTCGGTTTCGGACGTGCAGAAGATGCTGCAACCTGCGGTGTATGGCTCGAACGGGCTAAAAATAACGATATTGTTTTTGTTTGCTTCGGAGTAAATGATATTCTTCAATACTGTGATTCGGAAAGGATATGCAAAGCGCTTACAACTATCATTGATTTTTTAAATAAGTTTGGTGTAAAAACCGGCATATTTACC
>CALGZV010000082.1 GCA_937934385.1 uncultured Clostridia bacterium
AGGAGATAAGAATGTTACCAAAATTCAAAATTAAATTTTTATCACTGCTTTTTGTCGGTCTGTTTATATTTACCGGCTGCTCGCAAATTGAAGCGGAACGGCAAACAGACACAACGGCTGCTGCTGAACGGACAGAGCCGTTTCTGAATCAAATATTCCAAATGACAACTGAAGCATTACTCACAATGCATGAAGTGGCGCAAAACAGTATATAAGCAGATGCAGATATTTGGATAAAGAAATGTAACAGTATAAAAAGCAACGGAGGATTAAATGCTTTATGAAAAATGAAATTTTTGAAAGAGATTACCGGATAACTGAGAAGAGTAAAAATACATCTTCAAAGAAACCGAATATTATTAATTATGCAGCAGAAAGCGGTTTTTTTAAGGCTTACAATGATGCTATGCTGAAAATACCGAAATATATTGTACAGGAGGATAAAGAGGCATATGAAGACCTGCTTTTCCGCCTTGATATGTATGCAAATAGATTGGGCGGAAAAATCAAAGGCATAGTTGACTACGAAAAATATAATTCTCATATTATTGTTGAGCTTCCGCACTTTGAGGCTTCTAATACCGAAGAGTATGCTCTGTTAGCTGACATTGCTGCAAAAACAAATATTGTTATATTTGAGCCTTCCGAAGACGGGGGTATAAGGCTATATATTATGATCAATTACTTTAATGAAATTGAAGACGCAGACCATGTACTTACAGATTGCATTATGAATGATGAAAAACTCGTTGAAATGCTCACGGAAGCGCGTGAGGAGGAAAAAGAACGGATATTATCCGATCCGGAATTATCGGAATATATCAAAGAACAGAGCGAGGGAATGGGAATGACACCGGAAGAGTTCTATGATTGGTTTGAAGAAATTTATAGTTCCGATCCCGAAAGAATTAATAAAATACTTTTTGATCAGTTATCCGGTAAAAATGAGGAGGAAGATTCAGAATAATTAATTGTCTGTAAGCTGAATAAAAATCCATATAAAATAAAA
>CALGZV010000083.1 GCA_937934385.1 uncultured Clostridia bacterium
CCTAACCTTTCAAGCTTACAGTCTGCTGCCAAAAAAGGACCGCAGATTCTTATAACAGTCTCTGCGGTCAATGCTTTTTTATTCATTTCTGAACACGAAAGCAGTATCTTTACTGTTTTTATTTTCCTGCCAGGTTTATTCATCAAATCCGGAGGCAATAAGTTCGCAAAGACCGTCCAGTGCGTCAGATTCGTCATTTCCGTCAGCAATAAGGGTGACAGACATTCCCTTTACAACTCCGAGAGAGAGAACGCCGAGAAGACTTTTTGCATTTACGCGGCGGTCCTCTTTTTCAACCCAAATAGAACTTTTATACGAATTTGCCTTCTGAATAAAAAATGTTGCGGGACGTGCATGAAGTCCGATGCTGTTTACTATAGTTACATCACGTGAAACCATTTTGCATTTGCTCCTATCAGTTTACAAATTAAAGATATCCGGTATCAGTCTGATATACAAACGGATATTAAATCATTATGACTGTAAATATTATATCAAAGCTTTTAACGAAAATCAAGTATGTACGTTTTGTTTTTTAACTTTTTTTATTAAAAAATCGTTTTTTATCCTTTTGAACAGCATATTTTCTTAATTAATCTGATCAACCGACAAAACAATTGCAGAAAGGGTTATATCATGATTACGTATAGTAATTGACTTTCCCGGAGCGATATAGGAAACTCCGTTAAGAAGATATCCGTCATCCGATACGGTTCCTTTTGTATCTACCGTGCAGCGCAGATCATATGTGAGCGCACTTTCATTTTTTATTATAACGCCATCTTCTCTTGAACTGTAAAGAACCGCAGGGGATACTTCTTTTCTTACAATGTTTCCCATACGAGTTGCTTCCTGAACCCACGTCACTTCATCTCCGTCATTTACCGAGTTACACGCTTCCTCTCTGATAGACTGAACAAGAAGAGTAATCCTTGCACTGTCTTCAACGGCAGCCTTACCTATTTTATCAGCAACATCATAACGGACAATAACCGTTCCGATAACAGCAATAACAGCAAGTACGATCAAAAGGTCAATAATATTAAAGCGTATCTTTTTTCCCTGATTCTTATCATTTGCCGTCATTTACAGCTACCCCCTCAATAACATCTATAGATTTACACGCACCTTCATAGCAAAGTCCCGGAACTCTGAACTGAATTACCGGACCTATCTGAATTCCGTATCCGTTTATATCATATCCTACTTCGCCGTACCCTGCCTCAGCTTCGACTGTAATTATCATAGTAAGATAATCCGGATAATTTGTATAGACAAGTTCTCCTGTAGGCAGATTGACTCCGGTAAATATCTCCGGCGAATATCTTATATCAACAACCGTACCTATACGCTTCTGAGTTGTTAGCTCAATAAAGGAATCGCCTATCTCAACATTATTCTTCCATTCTTCACGGAGATGAGGAATTTCTACTTCATATTGGATAGTGACAGGATCATTACTGCTTTTTTTAATATCAGGAGACAGAATAACATATCCGAGAATCGCCGCCGTAAGCAATATAATCAAAATAAGGATAATATCTATAAAGTTAATATGAAATTTCTTTCTTCCGACAGCAGACAGCTTTGCACTTTTATTATTTTCCATTTTAAATCCTTTCTCTCAGATAAAATCTGAACTCACATAAGATCATCCGGATCAAGCGTATCGCTCTGTACAGTTCTTCCTACAGTTACCGTTATTCCGATTATCAGCCAAAACATAAGGAACACACGGTAATCATACCAAACATAATCTGTAATTCCCTGAAGAACAACACCGAATATTCCGCACATTCCGGCCGCTGACAAAAATCCGTATTTTTTTCCTCTGTCAGAGGAAGATAGATACAGGTTGTCTTTCCGTGCGAAAAAGCTGAATGAATTCCGTGCAAATAGCAGCATAAGTATGGCAAGGGCGATCAAGCCTATTATTCCGAGTTCAACCGTTATCTGGAAAAACAGGTTGTGTGAGTGAAGAGCAAATTCTATTCCTTCATAAGAATACAGAGGATAAACCGATGTAAACGCACCGGATCCGACTCCTATTCCGGAAAAAGCATATTTATCAAGAAGCTTCACAATTCCGCGCCATATGCTTACGCGATAGGATGTTGAAGAATCGCTTAAATTTCCTATGCTGGCAAACCGCGATACTATATTAGCCGGAAGCACAAAAGGCATAAGCGGAAGCGCGGCCACCCCGCATATTCCGAGTACCATAAATTTTTCAGACCACATCAGCATAAACAGCACGGCAGCAATAATAAATCCGAGCCACGCGCCTCGCGACCACGTAAAGATAAGACATATGCCAAGTGTTACAAAAGTAAGAGGATAAACCGCTCTTTTTGCTTTTTTTGCCGATGTAATTACCATTGCACCCGCTATCGGAAGCACCATTATAAGATATTCGGCAAGGACATTAGGATTTGAAAACGTTGAAACAACACGTCCGGATATGTCGGAAAACATATTCGTATCCTGCCACGTAGAATCGGCACTTCCGGTAACATACTGGACAATTCCGTAAAGTGCAACGGCAAGTGAAGACAAAAGCATCGCATTTACACAACGCTCTATACGTTCAGTTGTATTTATAAGATTTACAACCAAAAAATAGCCGGACATAAAGCAAAGAAAAACAGCTGCCGATTTAATTGATGACATAACAGAAACCGATACGAGTCCTCCGAGCGCTATAATCCCCATAAAAACAATTACTGCAATATCAAAAGACTCGAATTTCAAGGTCCGCTTTCCCCTAATAAGCTTTACCGCAAACGAAAACATAGTCCATACCGTCAGCGCAACAAGAAGCATAGTGGGTACAAACGGCAAAAGAAATATCATAAGCAATGTTCCGGTTTCGGGAGAAAGGAGAACTATATACATTATGATTGCAGCAACAAGCGCTGTAAGCAAAATATAAGGTTCTACATAAAAAGAAACAGCCCCTAAAAAAATTACGAATGCGCATGCTGTATAGCCTTTGTGTTTTTTTTC
>CALGZV010000084.1 GCA_937934385.1 uncultured Clostridia bacterium
CCCCTCTAAAGGGGAAGGCTTACAGTTCAGCACTAATTCCAAGCTTTCCCCCTTTCGTTTGTCCCTAATATGGGAATCATATTTGCACAGCAAATATGATTTAGAAAGGTGCGTGTATGACTCTATTAAAGGGAAAATTAAGCCGCACCTTTGGGGAAACAAGTGGCGTGCGTAGCACGTCGAATGAGGTGTAGGACACACAGTACCCGTTATTTAAACAACTTTTTTTGTATAGCAATAACGCTTGCTATCGCAAGCGTTATTTTGTTTATTTAAGGTCATAAAAAGACCTCATGCTCCTACAGTTTGATTCAAATAAAACATGTGCTGTGACAACAGAATATTATAGCAAAGCTTCCGCAAGTGCATTAAGTTTTCCGGTACTCTCTGCATTAAGCGCCGATTTTATTGTTACAGCAGGCTCTAACATTTCGAGATTTTTGCTCTTTTCAAACATTGACTTCATAGTTTTTGCCGCAAGGGGCGCCCACGTTCCGTTTTCGATAAAGCCAACAATACGGTTCTGATAATTTCTTTCAATAAGATGCTCGATAAATGTACGCATAAAAGGAAAGATATCGGCATTATATGTAACTGTAGCTAAAACAAGCTTTTTGCAGCGAAACGCATCGGCAACTGCCTGCGCCATATCGGCACGTGCCAGATCGGTTACTACCAAATCGGAACAGCCATTGTTTTTAAGTATCTCCGCCAGCTTCAGAGCAGCCTCTTTTGTATGACCGTAAACTGAGGTATAAGCTATCATTACACCTTCACTTTCGGGAATATAGGAGGACCATGTGTTATAAAGACCGAGATAATATCCCAAATTTTCATTTAATACCGGACCGTGCAGAGGACAGATAATCTGTATATCCAAGCCGCCTACTTTTTTCAGCAGTGACTGTACCTGAGCGCCGTATTTTCCGACAATTCCTATATAATAGCGTCTTGCTTCTGAAGTCCAATCTTCTTCGGTATCAAGCGCTCCGAATTTTCCGAATCCGTCCGCCGAAAACAGTACTTTATCACAGCTATCGTAAGTAACTATAACCTCAGGCCAGTGTACCATCGGTGCAGCCGTAAATGAAAGGACATGTTTACCCAATGTCAGCGTATCTCCCTCTGCAACAACCTGCTTTCTTTCTGCAAAATCGGTACCGAAAAACTGCTTCATCATTACAAACGCTTTTGCGCTTGAAACTATTACAGCATCACTGTATTTTTGCATAAAATTTGCTATATTTGCAGAATGGTCAGGCTCCATATGATGGACTATAAGGTAATCCGGCTTACGTCCGTTTAAAGCTTTATCAATATTGCAAAGCCACTCATCATTAAAACGGGCATCAACGGTATCCATAACTGCTATTCTGTCATCTATTATAACATATGAATTATAGGACATACCGTTAGGCACAGCATACTGTCCTTCAAAAAGATCAATACTGTGATCGTTTACTCCAACATATAAAATATCGTTTGTTATCTTCATATTCATTACTATTCTCCCAAAATATCTTTCTTTATCGTTCATTGTAGCACTTCTTGCAAAAAAAATAAAGATGTTTTTATTATTTTTTAAATACAGAATATTAAAATACTCAGCTTCTGTTCGTATATGCAGGCGAACTTATATGATTAAAAAATACAGTTTTATTATAAAAAGAAAAGACAGAATCTTTTAGAAAAGATCCTGCCTTTACTATAATAATTTTCAAATATATTTCAGACGTTTTCAAGATCACTCACTGAGCATCGGCATGTACGCCTTAAAGTATTCAAGTCCGGACCAAACCGTAAGCACAATCATTGCAGCAGTCATAACATATGAAACCGACATATGCGTTACAGGAAAGAGAGGCTCAATAAGCATCACAACAATTCCGACCATCTGAACCGTAGTTTTGACCTTTCCGAGCCATGCCGCGGCAATAACAATTCCCTCTTTATTTGATGCCATCATGCGAAGAAGAGTTACTGACATCTCACGCAGAATGATAATAAACAGTCCCCATCCGAGAACATTGCAAAATGCAGGGTCAAAATTTGCATATCGGATAATTACTGCCAGAAGCACACCTATAACAAGCATTTTGTCAGCAAGCGGGTCAAGAAATTTACCGAGATCTGTCACAAGATTCATCTTTCTTGCAAGCTGTCCGTCAAGCATATCCGTAAGCGATGTAATGATAAAAAGAGCGGCTGCAACTATACGCCATATTACATCTCCGGGAAATATGGGATATATTATAAATACCATGCAGAACGGTATAAGTATAAGTCGCATTACAGTAAACTTTGTAGGCAAATTCAGCTTCATTTTAATACCGCCTTTCCGACAAGATCATAATCAAGAATTTCTGTAATAAGAACATCGACAAACTGTCCCTCCGGAATACGCTTGTCAGATGAAAAATATATTTTTCCGTCTATTTCAGGCGCATCGGCATAGCTCCGCCCGAAATGGGACTCGGCAACCGGATCAAAGCCTTCGCAGATCACCTTTATTTTCTTTCCGAGCTTTTTGCGGTTCTGCTTGTCATTTATGCGCATCTGAAGCTTCATAACTGCGTCATAACGGTCTTGTTTTACCTGTTCGTCGATCTGGTCAGGCATATCATATGCAGGTGTATCTTCTTCACGGGAATAGGTAAATGCACCGAAATGTTCAAATTCGGCTTCCTTGACATATTCACACAGTTCCGCAAACTGTTCTTCGGTCTCTCCGGGGAAGCCGACAATCGCAGTTGTCCGTATAACGATTCCGGGAACCTCTCTGCGGAGGCTGCTCATTGCATCCTTTATTACTTCACTTCCGCCGTGACGATTCATTCGCTTCAAAATATCATCGGAAATATGCTGAATCGGAATATCTATATATTTGACAAGGCGGTCGTTATCTCGTAATTCAGCAACAAGCTCATCGGTTATCTTATCAGGATAACAATACAAAAGTCTTATCCACGGGATCTCCGTATTTTCAGTTATTGCTCTGATGAGCTTTGCAAGACTGTATTCACCGTAAAGGTCTATTCCGTAACGGGAAGTATCCTGAGCGATAAGAATAAGCTCTTTCACACCGATTTTTTCAAGTGTCTTTGCTTCTTCAACAAGCTCCTCTATACGGCGGCTTCTGAAATGTCCGCGCAGACTCGGAATAACACAGTAAGTACATTTGTTATCGCATCCTTCCGCAATTTTGAGATACGCATAATACTCAGGTGTAGTAACTACGCGGTCTCCGCCGAGACGAAGTTCCTCCTGCGGTCTGAATGATCTGTATTTCAGTGAAATATCTGTATCTGAATGCGATGCTTCCTCATAACTATCCTCACAGTCACAGCACGTACCCTCGCATGCGCTTTCATAGATCGCATTTTCGACAGCTACATCAGCATCACCGTCGGATATTCCTCCGTCGCCCAAAGCCTTTTTCATATCTTTGGTCCGTTCATCAACCGAACGCACTGCGTCGACAATATCATGAATACTTCCTGTTCCAAGTACTGCATCTACTTCAGGCATCTCAGACAGAAGCTGCTCACGGTAACGTTCTGCAAGACATCCTGTTACAATAAGACCGCGCAGCCGTTTTTTCTTCAGCCATGCAACATCAAGTATATTATCTATAGCTTCCTTCTTGGCACTTGTTATAAATGCACAGGTATTTACTATTATAATATCCGCCTTTATATCCTCAGGTGTTATTTCATATCCTGCCTCCATAAGCTCATGGAGCATAATCTCGGTATCGATCTGATTTTTCGGGCATCCGAGCGATATGAAACCGATTTTAGTTTTTCTCATTTTCAAATTCCAATCCGCGTCTGTATTCTTTATGTTTCATGCAAAAGCCTGACAGCTTCACGTATCTCACTCACCGTATATCCGTATCTGATAAGCGATCCCATGATCTTGTTATCCGGGACAAACTCCCGCTTTTCATCATCATCAAGCTTACATGCACGGCATATTAGTGCAGCACATCCGGCGATAAAATCTATCTCAAGTTCATCATAATCTATCTGCGCGATATCCTCACGTTTGAATCCTTTTTTATACAGTTCGACTGCTATACGTCTTTTTCCGTACAGCTTTGTCGTTGCAAGCATAACCGCAGCATCTATAACCTGAGATTTTTCGTTTATATATCCCTTGCCTTTCACATACTCAAGTGCAGTATCTATATCATCAGAACAATATCCTTTGCGTGAAAGCTTCTCCCTGAGTCTCTTTTCAGTGTTATTGGCATACACAAGAATATTCATTGCACTGCTGATACAGGCATATTCGGAATCGGTATATTCATCGCTTTCGGATGTACGCGAAAGCCGTTTTTTACTTTTTTCCTCTCTGTAACTCAAAATATCTCACCGTTTCCCGTACACAGTATTTTTCAAAAGGCTTTACTCCTCCTCAGAAGCAAGAGGAATATCTATATCATAATCATCAGCATCATCGCCTGATATACCGTCAAGATCATTGTTTGTCATATCAAGATCTATCTTATCACTGAGCTGTCTTATACGGCGCTCTATTTTCTCCATACATTCGGGATTTTCTTCTATATATTTACGCGCGTTATCTTTTCCCTGTCCGATACGGACTCCGTCGAAAGAAAACCATGAACCGCTTTTTTCAACAATATCAAGATCAACGCCTATATCTAAAAGTTCACCGGATTTGGATATTCCTTTTCCGTAAAGGATATCAAATTCAGCTACCTTAAACGGAGGCGCCACTTTATTTTTAACAACCTTACACTTTACTCTCGAACCGTACTGCTCTGTTCCGTTTTTGAGTGCTTCTCCTTTGCGGATGTCTATACGTACAGATGCATAGAACTTGAGAGCGCGGCCGCCGGGCGTAGTTTCGGGATTTCCGTATACAATACCGACTTTTTCGCGAAGCTGATTGATAAATATCACAATCGAATTTGATTTGGAGATCGCACCGGAAAGCTTACGGAGTGCCTGTGACATAAGTCTCGCCTGCAGTCCGACATGTGCCGAACCCATATCTCCGTCGATCTCCTGTTGCGGTACCAGTGCGGCAACCGAATCAACTACAACAATATCGACAGCTCCGGAGCGCACAAGCGCCTCAGTTATTTCAAGTGCCTGTTCTCCGCTATCGGGCTGAGATACAAGAAGCTCATCTGTCTTGACACCGAGATTCTTTGCATATACCGGATCGAGCGCATGCTCCGCATCAACAAATGCAGCCGTTCCTCCAAGCTTCTGGCTTTCGGCTACAATATGAAGCGCAAGAGTAGTTTTACCGGAAGATTCCGGTCCGTATATCTCTATAATACGTCCGCGCGGTACACCGCCGATTCCAAGCGCAAGGTCAAGAGTGAGAGACCCTGTAGATATGGCGCTCACATTCATAACCGGATTTTCACCGAGCTTTATAATAGAACCCTGTCCAAACTGTTTTGTAATCTGACTTATCGCCGTATCAAGCGCTTTTTTCTTTTCATCTGCATCTTCTATCGGAGCAACTGTTTGAGCCGCTTTTTTGGATTTTGTCGCCATTTAAATTTCCTCCTGAACTTTAATCTATATAAAATCAATAAGTTGGGCTGTCAAGCAACCAACCTCCGTCCTGCTCGCGCAAGGTTATTTTCATTGTACTTTTTTCTTCTCCGATGAGACAGTCAACACGGCAAACGATAAGTCCGATACCCTCGTCTACAACAATTGCCGTTTCCGGATATATTACTGTGGAAAGAGTATATTTTGTATATGTTATATTTTCGTACAAAACTCCTTTTTCCTCGATATACCTGGCATAAAGACGGTCAAGCCCGAGACTTTCAGCCGTACTTTCGCCGGTCTCCTCTTCAGCTTTATCTTCTTCGGTTTCATACTCACCGAATGCCGTTGCATATACCTGCTTCAGATAATCTGCCGAATAAACAGACGCTGCAAGCTCTTTTATCTTATCAACAGAAGTATATCCGCAATCTGATGCGACCGGTCTGTACTGAGCGCCTTTCACTGTAGTAAGCGCTCCGTTGCTTTCATCAGCTAAAGGAAGTCCTTCACCCCAAAGTATTTCATTGACCTCCTGTGATTTCGGTACAAGCTCGGCTAAGATCGCTCTGGCTTCTTCATTTTTCATGCTGCTTGCACACCCGGAAAAAAGAATCGACGAAATAAACAAAACACAATATAATAACGGTTTCACGGCAAATACTTTATCCTTTTTACCTGTTTTATTCATCAGATATCTTCACTTTCTGCGTTATCGGTGTCCTGAACAGAATCCGCTGCTTCTTCATCTGCCAATATCTCATCTGACTGTACATCCTCATGAACATTATCATCTTTACAGTCAAGACATGTGAAATTAACAATCCTGCTGTCATCTGACTGACGCATAACGATAACGCCTCCGGCAGATCTTCCGTATACCGGTATATCACTTGCATGAGTACGGATTATAGTACCGGTGCTTGTTATGATCATAATATCATCATCTTCTGCAACAGAAGCAATACCTGCGATACGTCCGGTACGTTCTGTATTATGACAGCGAACTCCCTTTCCGCCACGGTTATGGATCGGATACTCGGAAAATTCACTGCGTTTTCCGTATCCGTTTTCGGTTATCGTCATAACAAGACGTCCGTCCTCTTCGACGGCAACACCCGCTACTTCGTCACCTTCTTCAAGTCTTACAGCCCTTACACCGCGCGCAGTGCGTCCGAGAGGTCTCACGTCTCCGAGCCGGAAGAATACTGCATAGCCGTTTTTGGTAGCTATAAGCATCTTACTGTTATCATCCGTAAGACGGACATAAAGCAGGTCGTCATCCTCGTCAAGCGAAAGCGCGATTTTTCCGCCCTTACGCTGAATCTCAAATTCCGAAAGAGATGTTCTTTTGATAACACCCTGTCTTGTTACCATAGTCAGATATCTGTCTCCGTCAAACGAATCTGTAGATATAAGAGCAGTAACCTTTTCGCCTTCAGACAATTCAATAAGGTTTACAATATTTGTTCCCTTTGAAGTTCTTCCGGATTCAGGTATCGTATATGCCTTTTTGACATATATCTTACCCTTGTTTGTGAACATGAGCAGATACGAATGCGAATTTACGGCAATAACATTCTCGACAAAATCGTCATCCTTTGTCGCCATTCCGATAATACCTTTTCCGCCTCTGTGCTGAGCGGAATATGTATCCGATGGTTGGCGCTTGATATATCCGCTGCCTGTCATTGTAATAAGACAGGTATGACGTTCGATAAGATCCTCAAGAATTATCTCGTTCTCCATCGGAACAAGTTCGGTACGGCGATCATCTCCGAATTTCTGCTTTGTCTGAAGCAATTCTTCTTTTATGATATTCTTGACGCCGTTTTCACTGTCAAGAACAGCACGAAGTTCATTAACCTGTACAGTAAGCTTTTCAATCCTGTCGATAACCTTCTGACGTTCCAGTCCGGAAAGACGTCCGAGCGTCATCTCAACGATAGCCTGAGCCTGTGCATCGGTAAATTCAAAACGCTCGCAGAGACGTTCTTTTGCATTGGGAATAGATTCGCTTGCACGGATTATTTTGATTACTTCTTCGATATGATCTGCAGCTATTTTATAGCCTTCGTTAAGATGAAGCTCTCTAAGTGCTTTTTCAAGATCAAATTTTATTCTGCGCGTTATAACATTTTCCTGATGTTCTATATAGCATCTCAGTATATCTTTAAGTCCGAGAAGCTTCGGAACGTTGTCGACAATTGCAAGCATATTGATTGCGCAGGTGTCCTGAAGCTGAGTATATTTATAAAGCTGATTGAGTATTACCTGTCCGCTTGCATCGCGGCGGAATTCAACAACAATCCGAAGTCCGGCACGTCCGCTCTCGTCGCGAAGGGCGGTAATTCCGTCAATACGCTTATCGTTTACACACGCCGCCATGCTTTCTACAAGTCCGGACTTATTTACACCGTAAGGTATTTCGGTAATTACAATGCGTCTCTTTTCTTCATCTACCTCAGCACGTGCGCGCACAGTCACTTTTCCCCGTCCGGTCTCATATGCTTCGTATATTCCGGCTGTACCGCATATGATAGCCCCTGTAGGAAAGTCAGGTCCCTTGATATAATTCATAAGATCTGATACCGTAGCGTCGGGATTATCAATAAGATAAACTGTTCCGTCAACGATCTCACAAAGATTATGCGGAGGAATATTCGTCGCCATTCCGACAGCTATACCTACCGAACCGTTGACAAGAAGATTCGGAAATCTCGAAGGAAGTACAACAGGTTCTTTTCTCTTGTTATCAAAGTTAGGAGAAAAGTCTACAACGTCCTTTTCTATATCGCGTGTCATTTCTTCGGAAAGACGGGCGAGACGCGCTTCTGTATAACGGTAAGCAGCGGCCTTGTCTCCGTCGATATTACCGAAGTTGCCGTGTCCCTCTATAAGAGGATAGCGTAGAGAAAAAGGCTGAGCAAGACGTACCATTGAATCGTATACGGCGGAATCTCCGTGCGGATGATAACGGCCGAGAACGTTACCGACTGTCGTCGCCGATTTATAGAACGGTTTGTCATGTGTGATCTTATCTTCGTACATAGCATATATAATACGTCTGTGTACCGGCTTAAGTCCGTCGCGTACATCGGGAAGCGCACGTGAAACGATAACGCTCATGGCATACTGGATAAAAGAATCCTTAAGTTCTTTTTCCATATGTACGTCAACTATTTTTTGATCTTTAAACTCTAAATTTTCTTCCATTTACCTGACCATTCCTTATTTTTATATCAGATGATCCGAATCTATGAAATTCTTTTCACTTTGATAATGTCTCTCAGTTCCATCATTCTGCATGCTTCCGGAAGCTCTGTTCCGGGACATTCAACGGCGGCTGCCGCCGCAGATGCTGCTGTTTTCATAGCACAAGTAATAACTTTTTCACTGTTATCCGGAGATTCCGAAGTATATTTTTTATTATTTTGTTTTACCGCTGATCCGCTGCCGTCAGGATATCCGAATCTCGAACACAGAAATGCGGCAAGATAAGTGTCTCCGGCACCGGCAAAACCCCGCACAGCTACTTCAGGCGCGTTTGCTATATATGTACCTTCAACACCTGAGTAAACCGATCCGCTTTTCCCGACGGTACAAAGTACGGTAACACCTGTCTTTTTATATATTCTTTCAGAGGTTTCATCAGCCTCTTCAAAACTTTCAACAGGTTTTCCGATAAGTTCAGAAAGTTCATGAATATTCGGCTTTATCATGTACGGATGCGCTTTTACAGCGGCTCTTAGACGGTCTCCCGACATATCGCATACTACCCTTATACTCATTTCCGAAAGTTTATTTATCATAAGGTTTTGAACATTATTTTCTACACCCTGTGGAAAACTTCCGGCAATAACCACAACTTTATATTTTTCTGACTCTCTTTTCACAAGAGAAAAAAGCTGTTCTGTCTCATCGAATGTTACGGCATATCCTGAATCGTTTACTTCAGTACAGCCGCCGAAGCTGTCAATAATTTTTATATTCATTCTTGTCTGAGCAGCTGTTTGCACAAGACTGTGAGGAACTTGCTCGCGTTCAAGACCGTTTTTCAGAATTTCTCCGAAAATACCTCCGCAGAATCCGACAGCCGTTGTACGGCACCCGAGTTTGCACAAGGCTCTTGAAACATTGATTCCTTTTCCTCCGCATGAAATAAGAGATGCAGAGGAACGGTTAAGCTCTCCGGCTCTGAATCTGCCGTCAACAAATACCGTTTTATCAACAGCAGGATTAAACGTTACAGTGAGTATACCGTCTTTATTCTCATAACCTGACATACTTTAAATATCAAGCTCTGTTGCATACTGGGCATTCTGCTCAATAAAGTCACGTCTCGGTTCGACCTTATCTCCCATAAGAGTAGAGAATATACGGTCACATTCAATCGCATCGTCGATCGTTACCTTAAGTATAGTTCTTGTCTCAGGATTCATAGTCGTTTCCCAAAGCTGTTCAGGATCCATCTCACCGAGACCTTTGTAACGCTCAGCTTCAACCTTGTCGCCTCTTTCTCCGCCGAGTTCTTTTATGTACATATCGCGTTCTTCTTCGGAAAATGCATAACGTGTATTTTTTCCTTTAAATACACGGAACAGCGGCGGCTGAGCAAGATATACATGTCCTTCTTCAATGAGCTTTTTCATATGTCTGAAGAAGAATGTAAGAAGCAGTATACGTATATGAGAACCGTCAACGTCTGCATCCGCCATAATAATAATCTTTCCGTAACGGAGTTTCTCTATATCAAAATTATCTCCTATACCGCAGCCAAGAGCCTGAATTATCGGTATCAGAGAAGTGTTTGAATATACTTTATCAAGTCTGCTCTTCTCTACATTGAGGACCTTTCCGCGCAAAGGAAGGATCGCCTGATATTTACTGTCGCGTCCGCCCTTGGCAGAACCTCCCGCTGAATCTCCCTCTACGAGATAAATTTCCGTAACGTCGACACGCTTTTCCTGACAGTCGGCAAGCTTTCCCGGAAGTCTGATTCCTTCGAGTGCATTTTTGCGCCTTGTGCTGTCTCTTGCTTTTTTTGCTGCTTCTCTTGCAATTGAAGCCTGTTTTGCTTTATCAATTATAGCTCTTCCGGTTGACGGATTTTCTTCAAGATATTCTTCAAGCTTACGTGTAACCATTCCGTCCACGAATGTACGTATCTCTGAGTTTCCGAGTTTTCCTTTAGTCTGTCCTTCAAACTGAGCTTCGGTAAGCTTTACGCTGATAATAGCGCATATGCCTTCTCGAACATCCTCACCCGTAAGTTTAGGATCGCTTTCCTTAAGAGCGCCTATCTTTCTTGCATACTCATTAAGTACCTTTGTAAGAGCTGCTTTAAAGCCTGTTTCATGTGTACCGCCGTCCGGCGTTACAACATTATTTGCAAAAGAAAACAGTGTTTCATTAAAACCTGTATTATACTGAAGCGCTACTTCAGCTGTAGTATATCCGCTCTTTTCGGAAATATATATTACATCGTTGTGTATAAGATCTGCATGCTTATGAGAATTGAGATATTCAACAAACGATTTGATTCCGCCCTCATAGCAAAGTACCTCTTCCCGAACCTCACAAGGCTCGTCATCAGCACATTCGGTTATGTTTTCTGCAGCTTCCTCTTTAATTTCGGTATCACCGTCGTCACTATCGTGATAAGCCATTGCTGCAGCTTCCGCGATTCCTGCCTCACGCTTATCTTTTCCGCGTTCGTCACGGAGAACAAGCGTTACACCCGCATTGAGAAACGCCTGCTCTCTCATACGGTTCAAAAGGATATCGTAATCATAGTCAAGATCGTCGAATATCTGAGCATCAGGCATAAAACGGACATAAAGTCCTTTGCGGTCTTTGGCATCTCCGAGACATTCAAATTTTTCATCCACTTTTCCGCGTCTGAAGCTTTGTCTGTAAAGTTTTCCGTCACATACATTTTCATACCAAAGCCATTCTGAAAGAGCATTTACTACAGATGCGCCTACACCGTGCAGACCTCCGGAGATTTTATATCCGTCTCCTCCGAATTTTCCTCCTGCATGAAGTACTGTAAATACAACTTCAGGAGTAGGAATTCCTGCTTTATGATGCATTGCTGCAGGAATTCCGCGTCCGTTATCCTGAACAGATGCACTTCCGTCCGGATGAAGCGTTATAACCACCTTATCGCAATAGCCTGCGAGAGCCTCATCTATAGAGTTATCTACTATCTCATAGATAAGGTGATGCAGTCCTCTCTGTGAAGTCGACCCGATATACATACCCGGTCTCTTTCTTACCGCTTCAAGACCTTCGAGTATCTGTATCTGATCTTCGTTATATACGGTCTCGTTTAAATCATGCTGATTTTCTGACATTTACTGTATCCCTTTCAATTTTTAGCTTAACGGTATAATTACCGAAATCTTTATCTTTCAAATAAACTATTTTATATCTGTTCCCGCACGGGAAGTTATTGCCTGCGCCGATATCTGAGATATATATATTTTATCATCGGTCAGTATGAACGATTTTGGTATATCATTACTGACACTGCATACATTTCCATTCTTTTCAGAATCGGAAAGAAATTTTTTAGTTACTCTGGAAAGCGTAGTCTTATCCATATCGAATATTCCTATTACACTCTTTTTTCTTACTGCTTTTCCGTTTCCGATATGAAGATACATATATACTGCTATCCTCCGCTATATTTATTATGCTCCGTCAGCGACTGTATAGGTTCCCCCTGACACAAAAAATCTTCTGTCCCCTCCGATTTCATTGCCGCAGGAAGTTATAACGGTCTGCCTGTCACGAAGTCCGTCCATAATATATTTTTTTCTGTTTTCATCAAGCTCGCTCAGTATATCATCAAAAAGAAATACCGGATATTCTCCTATATCGTCTCTTATTATTTCTCCCTCAGCAAGCTTTAATGAAAGCGCCGAAGAGCGTTGCTGTCCCTGCGAGGCAAAGCTTCTTGCATCTCTTCCGCCGACCTTTATTACCATATCATCCTTGTGTATCCCGTAAAGCGTACCTCCTGTACGTACCTCTCTTTCGAGAGAAGAAGAAAGCTTATCAAAGAAACTCTCTTCGTCATAAGGATCAGGATATAAAAGCGATATTTCATCTTTACCTGACGTCATATCAGAAAGGATATATGAGGCCTTTTTACAAAGTTTTTCAACATATTCATATCTTACTTTTGAAAGATATGCGGCCTCTTTAGCAAGCTGATCTGACCATACTTCTACCGAAAGAGAAAAATTTTTATCAATACTTCCGCCTGAAAACATTTTTTGTTTTAAAAGACTGTTTCTCTGTCTGAGTATCATGTGATATCTTTGAAGAGATGCAAGATAAACAGGACTGATCTGAGAAATAGCCATATCTAAAAACGACCGTCTCACAGACGGACCGTCCTTCACAATAGAAAGATGCTCCGGGCAGAACAGAACTGCATGAAAAGATCCGACAAATTCAGACAGTCTCGATACCGAAACTCCGTTTTTTTTGCATGATCTTTTACCGTTCGGAAGAATACCGAATTCAAGAGTTCCCTTACCGCTTTTATCTCTGTAAACAAGTTTTATTCCGCAGGTTTTTTCACCGAAACGTATCATCTCACAATCGGAATGCGCGCGAAAACTCCTTCCGCCGGCAAAAAGATATATTCCCTCAACTGCGTTCGTTTTTCCCTCTGCATTATTTCCGTATAAAACGTTTACACCGGAGGAAAATTTTATATGCGCATATTCAATATTTCTGAAATTGTAATAATCTATACTCTCGCAGATCATTTAAAACAGACTTTAATCCTTCATTCTTACAGGAAGAACAAGATATATGAATTTATCTTCATCATTGCATTCCGACGGTTCTATAAGCATACTCATAAGCGGTGTTGACATAGAAAGCGTAACATAATCGGTGTCTACACATCTCATCGCATCGATAAAGAATTTGCAGTTAAATCCGATTACAATATCATCTCCGTTTTTTTCAACAGGTATTTCATCGTAAAATTTTCCGCTTAACGAAACAGATGAAAATGCAAGTATATCGTCTTTAAAAATACAGCGGAGAGGACTTTTTGTCTGTCCCATTGTTCTTTCTTCCGTAACAAGAGACGCTCTTTCAAGACTCTTAAGAAGAGCATCAGAACTTGCCTTTACAAATATTCGGTTATTTTTAGGTATGAATCTTTCATATTCAAGATAATTGCTGTCAATCATTCTTGTAAAAAATACCATATCTTCAATAGCAAAGATAACATGCCTGCGTCCGAGAACAATCTTAACTTTCTTTCCGTCACTGTCGGAAAGAAGTTTTGTAAGTTCACTGAGAGATTTTCCGGGAATTATAAATTCCATCTGAAGAGTATCTTCCCCTATATTATCAATATCACATATTTTTTCTTTAAGTGCAAGTCTTTGACCGTCGCTTGCAACGACTGTTATCTTTGAACCGTCAATTTTAAAATAAACTCCGTTAAGCATCGGTTTAGGCTCATTAACTCCGACGGCGAACATAACCTTACCTATCATATTTTTAAGCTCCGACTGTTCTATTGTAAAGCCTTTTTCTCCGCCGAGTTCGGGAAGTACGGGAAAATCGTCTCCGGGAAGAGCATGAAGTTCGAAAGAAGAAATTCCGCTGCTTATTCTGGTAACGTTGCGGTCGCTTACTTCTATAGTAACATTACCTTCAGGAAGAACGCGAAGAATCTGGTGAAGTTTTCCGGCATTTATTATATAGCTTCCGGATTCAGTTATTTCAGCTTCGACATGATTTTTTATTCCTTTTTCATTATCAAATGCGCAAAGCTCGCATTTTCCGTCTTCTGTGGTAATTTTAATTCCTTCAATAGCCGCTATCGTATTTTTAGCGGATACAACTCCGAGCATTGGTGATATCTCAGAAAGAAGTTTGTTTTTTTCAAAAATTGCTTTCAATGTATTTTCATCCTTTCAAAATCGCAAAATCCGATGTTTACTGAAATTTACCGCCTTCCGGCGTTAAATATATATATAAATAATTTAATAATTTCAGAAGTAGTTACAGTAGAACCTGTGGAAATTGTTGAAAACAGTAAAAACAGGCTTACAAGGCTAATTTTCTCAGTTTATCAGGATTATTTTACCTGTTGAAACGGAAAAATAATCCTGTGGACAGCTTTGGAAAACTTTTGTGTCAGCTATTTGAAGCTTTGTTAAAATCTGATTAGTCAACAGATTTTTTTAAAATCTGTTCAAAACTGTGTTTTATTCTGATTAATAACTATTCCTTTATTTCCCGTATAAGCTCATTTATCTCTATTTCAAGCAATGTATTGCTGTCGAGATCTTTTTCAACAGTATCAAGAGATGACATTATTGTTGTATGGTTACGTCCGAGTGTTTTACCTATAGCCGGAAAGGACATTCCTGTAAGCTTTCTTATTATGTATATGGAAATATGACGTGCAAACGCAATTTCTTTTGTTCTTTTTCTTCCCTTAATATCCTCAATTGAAATGCCGTATTTTTTTGACACTTTTTCGAGTATACGGTCTACGGTAACACTGACAGGTTCGCTTCCGGTAAGAAGATCTGCTATACATGAAACTGCAAGATCAACAGTTATTCTGTCGCCTGTAAGGAAACTTCTTGCTCCGAGTTTTTTTACTGCGCCTTCAAGCTGTCTTACATTATTTTTAAGATTATTTGCAAGATATTCGAGTACATCAGAAGGAAGATCGATATTAAGAGCTTCTGCTTTACTTTTAAGAATAGCGATCCGAAGTTCAAATCCCGGGGGCTGTATATCGGCTGTTAGTCCCCATTCAAATCTTGTTTGTAATCTTGTTTCAAGGGTTTTAAGATCTCTCGGCGGACGGTCTGAAGTAAGAATTATCTGTTTGTGTTTTTCATACAGAGCATTAAAGGTATGAAAGAACTCCTCTTGTGTAGAAGGCTTTCCTGCAATGAACTGTATATCGTCAATAAGAAGTATGCTTGCTTTACGGTATTTGTTTCTGAATTGCTCGCATGTTCCGAGAGATATAGAATCAACAAGCTGGTTTGTAAAATCCTCGCCTTTTACATAAACGATCTTTGCACTCGGTTCATTTTCATATATTCGATTCATTACTGCATACAAAAGATGTGTTTTTCCAAGTCCGCTCGGTCCATATATGAAAAGAGGATTATATTGTTTTTGAAGAGAATCGGAGCTTGCAGCTTTTCCCGACGCAGAAAATTTATTTGCAACTGCGAGACATGCTGCATGGGCAAATTTATTTGAATCTCCGACAATAAAATTTTCAAATGAATAGTCAGAATTCAGATTTGCTGTAATCCCTGTTACTGTTTTATTTTGTTCGCCGGATGTTATATCTTCTGATATATTATTTATTCCTTCTCGGAAATCTGTATCTAAAAATGATACTCCAGGGTTCTTATTTTCCTTTTTTACAGATTCCTTTATATCTGAAATATCCGAATCTTCCGATGAATCACAATCGGAAAAACCGAGAGCAATAAGCTGTTCATCTGCAGATTTTTCTTCAGTCGCAATAAAAACAGCCTTTACATCGAATCCGAGAACTTTTTCGAGACAGTTTTCAACAGAGGAGGTATACTTGGATTCAAGAAAAGCACGTTTAAATTTCTGTTTTGTAGAAATTACGGCTGTTGACGGTTCTCCGCCGATATATTCAATTTTCAGCTCATTAAACCATAGTTCTATGAGATTTTCCGAATATAATTTACGTAATTCTGTCAGCACACCGTTCCATGCTTCCGAAAAAAACTCCATAATTTTTCCTTTCATATAAATAAAGAAACACATTCTTATTATATCACATAAAAAATATTTTTTCAAGTCTTTATCGTATATTATTATATATTGATAATAGATTATAGAAAAATGCGATTCTTTTATGTTTATAAAAGTATTTTATTTCTTTTATTTAACTGTAAATGATAAAAAACAGGTATAAAAAAAATATTTTTTTTAAAATCTATTGACAAAACAGTTATTTTATGAGTATAATAATATGCGTGACACTTTTTTGTAAAAGTTCATATGTAAAGATAGATTTATATGTAAATATAAATAACCGGAAAAGAACGGAGGTGCCGTAGAATGCTTAGAACATATCAGCCCAAGAAAAGACAGCGCAAAAAGGAACACGGATTCAGAAAGAGAATGGCAACTGCTAATGGCAGAAAAGTCCTTAAAAGAAGACGCGCAAAGGGCAGAAACAGACTGACATATTAAGCTGAAGCGTTCAATGTGTACAGCCGAGATTTACGATCCTGCTTAAATTGACCGAAGGTTTTCCGTAAGTTTTTGCGGCAAAGTCTTCGGTTTTGTCTTTATATGAGTTATTGTCAGATAAAAATTTTCTTATAATTGGTAAAATTTATAAAAAAGTTACAAACATTTTTGGCGATAATCAT
>CALGZV010000085.1 GCA_937934385.1 uncultured Clostridia bacterium
TATGACCGCGACATGGCAATCAAAAATTTTAAGCCCGATATATATTACGTTGCAGCGAGCAAGGCAGAGACCGACGGAGTGGAAGTCGAACTCGTCAGCAAAACAAAATTTGATAAAAATGAGATTGCAGCAGTACGCGAACTTTGTGATAAATATAATGCCGCCGATGCTGTGGTCACGGCAAGAAAGACAAAAAAGGACACTATCGCACCGGGAAAGCTCTATTCCCTTTCAAAGCTCCAGAACGTTCTCGGTAAGAAATACAAGATGTCAATGGACGAAAGTCTGAAAATAGTCCAGAAGCTTTACGAGGAAGGGTATGTTACATATCCGAGAACAAACTCGGAATATCTTGCCACCGCCGAAAAGGACAGGATAAAACAGATACTTTCAGGCGTTGAAAAGCTCGGATATCCGGTCGTATTCAAAGATAAAAAAACGATATTTGACGATTCAAAAATAGAGTCGCACTCTGCGCTTACACCGACGTCAAAGATACCGAAGAAAACTTCTCTTTCAGACGACGAAATGAAAGTATACCAGACAATATTCCGTCGATTCGCCGCTGTATTCTGCAGCGAGGACTGTATCGCGGAAAAAACCGAGATCAGGATATCAGTCGGAGACTACGAAGAGTTTACTCTGAAAGGTACCGTAATCATTTCTCCCGGATGGACTAAATATGACGATTATAATGCAAAAGATAAGCTGCTCCCTCCGCTGAAAAAGGGAGATAAGATAAATACCGCATTTGAGCCGAGAGAAAAGGAGACAAGCCCGCCAAAGCATTACACTATAGAAACTCTGAACAACTATCTTAAAAATCCTTTCCGCGACGACAAAGCCGGAAAGAACAAAGCAGCCGAGGACAATGCCGATACCGTTCAGACCGAGGACGATACAGAGGATTACCGCGCTATTTTCGAAGGTCTTGAGCTTGGCACAGAAGCAACGCGGACGGGAATTATAAACAACGCAAGAAACTCAAAATATATAGCCCTGAAAAAGGATGTATATACTATTCTTCCCGGCGGAGAATTTCTCATCGAGTCCCTCATGAGTATGAATATATCCATGGATAAGTACAAGACAAGCACACTTGGACAGGCACTTAAAAAGGTTTATCGCGGTGAAATAAGTATTCAGGACAGCGTAGAGCTTGCAGAACGCGAAATAGAGCAGGTATTTGCACAGCATAACATGCAAGTATCACCTGAGCTTGACAGCAACAGCGGTTTCTATGGAGATGTTGTCGGTAAATGTCCGGTCTGCGGACGCGAGGTCGTCCGCGGAAGGTACAGCTACGGCTGCCGCGGATACAAGGAAGGCTGTACCTTTAAGGTAAATATCAACATTTGCGGACGCGTAATTTCTGTATCAAACATTCAGCTCCTGCTCGAAAACGGGCGCACTGCTGATATAAAAGGGTTTGTATCCCGTAAAACAGGAAAGACATTTGATGCGGCGCTGAAGCTCGACGGCGGACAGGCGGTATTCGATTTTTCCAATTCGAAAAATTTGTCATACGGATATAATGAAAGCAACATTCCGATGTGTTCGTCAAAATACGGTTCTCCTGAGGATACATAAAAAGTGTCCCGACAGCCGGTTGATTTCCTCCGATTCAACCGACAGTTCGTTTTAAACATATAAAACCGGAGGTATTATTCAGTATTATCAGTATAAAAGGAGACAATAGAATGAATCAGGCAAAAACCAGGAAATTCATTTCTGCATGCCGCAAAGAGAAAAAACTGACTCAGGCACAGTTAGCTGAAAAACTGAATATTACAGACAGAGCCGTATCAAAATGGGAAACGGGAAAAAGTATGCCCGACGCTTCTATAATGCTGGAGCTTTGCGAAATACTCGGAATCACGGTAAACGAACTGTTAAACGGGGAAAAAGCTTGTACGGAAAGATATGAAAAAAAGACGGATAAAAATTTGACTGTACAAAAAGGAACGGATAATAATATACTCAAAAAGAATATTATCATATCAGCTGTTTTTTCGGCTGCGCTTTTAACCGGAATTACTGTATGCCTTATTTGCGATTTTGCAATATCAGGTACACTGACATGGTCCTCAATTCCGGTCAGTTCATCCGTTATGGCATGGCTCATAACTTTTCCAAGTATTGTTTTCGGTAAAAAAGGAATCAAATTAAGTTTAATATCGTTAAGTATTTTTACCGTACCGTATCTGTACTTATTGAGTATAATAATAAAAATAAAAAATATATTCTCAATCGGTACTCCGATATCAGCAACTTCGATCGTATTCCTGTGGCTTATATTCGCGGTATTTATCATCATGGGAAAAGCAAGAAAACCGATTGCTTTAGGTATAACTTTTTTATCGGCAATTCCGTTTATAATTATTATCAATACAATACTGTCTGGGATGATAGACGAACCCCGTCTTGATATATGGGATATTTTATCTTTTACGGTTTTATTCATATCGGCTTTTATTTCTTTTATTTGCTATTATTTAAGAAAAAGAGAGCGGAAATGTAATAACATTGATTAATTATGATCTTTTAACAAATAAAATAGGAAACAGCCCCAATTCGCAATGTCGTTTATTTAGATATATTTATGAATTCTTATCTTGCATATGATTAAGACAATTACTTTGGTAAAGTATATATTCTTCTATAAACTGAATTTATAGAATCATAAGTAATTGAAATGGAAATAAAATTTATTTGGCTGATACTCTAAACTAATTTTTCGAAAGCAAAGATCGTTCTCTTGAAATGTAAAAAAGCAAAGACAGGACCTGGCCGGGTACGTCAGGTCCTGTCCGTATATATGTAATTCAGATATTGTCCTCGATAACATCAAGCAG
Source organism: uncultured Clostridia bacterium (assembly GCA_937934385.1). Lineage (GTDB taxonomy): Bacteria > Bacillota > Clostridia > Oscillospirales > CAG-272 > UMGS911. Next base: position 2,856 of record CALGZV010000085.1, read on the forward strand.
CTGCACCGGATCAAGCTTACAGTGGTTGAACCGTCTGCACAGCTCGGATACAAACTTTTTACTTACGGAAATATCCGAGACAGCATAGTCCGATCCGGAGAATCTTAATCCGAAAGATGTATAGCAGCCTAATTCATTGTCCTCCTGCCTGCTTTTTGTTATCAGATACTTATTTAATTTCATTTTTTCTCACTTCCTTTTTAAATTGGTTCGCATCGATATCAAGAAAATCAGTTAAAGCTAAAAAGAGATTTAATGACGGCTGACATTTACCGCTTTCAATTCGTTGATAATATTGCTCTGTAATTTCCATTTTAGATGCGACATCTCTTTGAGTATATTTGTGATTCTTGCGTGCGCGATACAATTCGCTTGAAAATTTAGACTTCAGTGACATAGTATAATACCTTCTTTTTTTTTAATTTGCAAACTTTAGTAATTTGCATACGGTATTATACGGTATACCTATTTTTCTGTTCCCAACCTGACAGTTTGGATTGTAAATTTTGACGAAAAAAATATTTTATTGTCGAAAAACAAAAAAACGCCCGAGGGCGTTTTAAACAATTAAAACAAATCACTGTGTGATCCTGTACGTGTAACAAATGATCCTCATACGTCCGATAGGTCAGCCGGTCCGGTGAAATATAACCGCGCTCTATAATAAGCTTATAGTCCTTTTTCCGATCGAGTATTTCATGAAGCAATCTATTCAAAAAGTAATTCTGCACTGTCAACTTTCTTTCCTGTTCCGTTTTTGATCATTTCATCAACTTCAGCCATAGCCTGACGCGTTTTCTGATTAGGAATATCACCGGATATTTCAAAAAGTATTCTATACGCACGTACTGCTTTTTTTGCGCAGAGATAAGATCTGTGCAACAGGCAAAATTGTAAACGGAATAATTTCTGTAACCAAAGTAATGCTTTAGACAATTCCGGGAAATAGATAACAAAGAACAGAACCAAAACATAAGCCGAAAACACAGGCTTGCATATGTTCTATAAAGCTTCTTGACTTTTTGAATACATTAAAATATAATATAAATAAACAATATTCAGTTGGGACGGTATAAAATAATGAACAGGAAAATCGGAATGATATGTTCCGTAATAAATATAACAGCTGTAATTTGCTTTGCACTGTCTATGCTTATAGGAAATAATTTCATAAGTTATTTTTCTTCTATGTTTATTGCTTTCAGTTTTGTTCCCATGATGTGTGCATATGCATATTTTTCCGAACAGAAGCGAAAGTTAGCCGGATATGTTTCATCAGCCTTTGCGGCGATGTATGCCGTAATTATTCTGTTAGTTTATTTTGCACAGGTTACAACTGTCCGTCTTGGTAATTTAACTCAGCAGACATCTAAAATTCTTGACTTTCAGCAGTTCGGATTATTTTTCAGCTATGATCTTTTAGGGTATAGCTTAATGGCTTTGTCTACCTTTTTTGCCGGATTAACGGTTAAGGCAAAAACGAAAAAAGATAAATGGCTTAAGAGACTATTGTTAGTACATGGTATTTTCTTTTTCAGCTGTTTGATCGTTCCTGTTTTAGGAATATTTGAGGCGGATAGTAAAAATTGGATCGGTATTGTCCTATTGGAATTTTGGTGTATATATTTTCTGCCGATAAGCATATTATCTTATCTGCATTTTTTAAAAATACGGGAAATAAATTAATAACGTATGCCGATAATTAAAAAACAAGGCTTCGTATATCTGAAAAAACTTTGAATAACCGGAAACCGATGTTTTGCAAGTAATGTTGATACTGAATATGTTTAATAATCGGTTTTAATATGAAAAACAAATCCGAATCCGGAATCTGTACAGATTCCGGATTCGGATTTTGCTGTTATAATTACGTGCAATGCGCGCTGATATATGTAATATTATTACTCTGTAATCAGTCAATCTGTTTTGTCCAGCCGAAAGTGTCCTCGGTCTTGCCCCACTGGATAGAAGTGAGTGTATCGTAAAGATGCTGTGTCACAGGTCCTATCTTTCCTTCATTTACAGTATACTTTACATCCTTGTAGCAAAGCTCGCCGATAGGCGATACAACAGCTGCGGTTCCGCATCCCCATGCTTCCTCGAGAGTGCCGTTTTCCATAGCCTGTGAAAGCTCGTCAACCGAGATAAGACGTTCGTTTACGGTATATCCCTCTTTGCGGAGAACTTCTATGCATGATTTTCTTGTGATTCCGGGAAGAATTGATCCGCTGAGCATAGGAGTTACGATCTCACCGGCAATCTTGAACATAACGTTCATAGCTCCGACTTCTTCAATATACTTGCGTTCAACGCCGTCAAGCCAGAGAACCTGAGAATAGCCTTTCTGCTCAGCGCGCTCGCCTGCACGGTTAGAAGCGGCATAGTTTCCTCCGCATTTTGCATATCCTGTGCCGCCGCGTACTGCGCGGACGTCCTGATCCTCAATCATGATCTTAACAGGGTTGATACCCTCCTTGTAGTAGCTTCCGGACGGAGAAGCGATAATCGCGAATGTGACGTGGTGAACCGTATGGACTCCGAGAGATTCGTCATTTCCGAACATAAACGGACGGATATAAAGCGATGTTCCTTCAGCCGACGGTGTCCAATCCTGCTCGGTCTTTACAAACTCAGTAAGTACCTGCATTGCGATATCCTCCGGAATCTGCGGCAGGCAAAGACGGTCGGCGGAATTGTTCATACGGCGGATGTTTTCGATCGGTCTGAAAAGCTGTACTTTTCCGTCTGCGCGGCGGTATGCCTTGAGTCCCTCGAATATTTCCGAACCGTAATGAAGTACGGTAGATGCGGGATGTATTGATAAGTTGCCGAACGGTACGATCCTTGCATCGTGCCAGCCTTTATCTGGAGTATAATTCATCAGAAACATATGATCTGTAAAGACCTGTCCGAATCCGAGCGACAAAGCGTCGGGTTTCTCCTTCGGATTTTGAGTTTTTGTGATCGAAATATTCATTTTTATTTTCCTTCTTTCATATTTCGTAAAATAGAATACAAATATAAGCTGCTTACGGCAGGAGATATGCAAGAACCTGACTCGCCGGGCATAATCAAAGATTGCGGTCGAGACTCCGGAGACTTGTCGCTTCACAATAAAAAACTCGTCTCAAATTTCTTTGAGACGAGTGTGAATTCACCCGCGGTACCACTCAAATTGCAGCTTTCGCTGCCGCTCAGATCTGTCAATCCATATGCCTTTACGCAGCAATCACGGGAAGCGCCTACACGACATCGTCTTTCGGACTTCCGGCTCGGAAGTGATGAGCAACCGGGATTTATTTATCGGCTTTCAGCATGTACCGACTCTCTGAAAAATAAATATCTCAGCGCTGTCTTCGTCACAGCCTTTATATTTAATTTAGTTCAGTATAGCACATGAATCGGTATTTGTCAAGCAAAATTCTCAAGAAACACGTGTGTTTTTGCAGTGTAAAGCTGAATTATTTTTCAGTGCAAAATTTCACTTTTTTACCTTCAAGGATCATATTGGTCGTTCTGACCGCGCACATCTTTCCGCACATCGAACAGGTATGCCTGTCTGACGGAGGAGTGCTTTCAAAATATTCGCGTGCTTTTTCACCGTCTATTGCAAGGTTGAACATTTCCTCCCAGTCAACCTTATGACGTGCCTGTGCCATTGCGTTATCCCTCTCCCGCGCATGCGGAACGCCCTTAGCAATGTCCGCTGCATGTGCGGCGATCCGGCTCGCCACAATTCCTTCCTTTACGTCGGAAAGATCGGGAAGTCTCAGATGCTCTGCCGGAGTAACATAGCAGAGGAAATCTGCTCCGCTCGCTGCAGCTATTGCCCCGCCTATCGCTGAGGTTATATGATCGTATCCCGGTGCGATATCGGTTACAAGCGGGCCGAGTACATAGAAAGGAGCATTATGGCATATTCGTTTTTGAAGCTTCATATTGGCTTCGATCTCGTTCATTGCCATATGGCCGGGACCCTCTACCATAACCTGAACGTCCTTAGCCCATGCCCTTTCGGTAAGTGCGCCGAGTTCGATAAGCTCGCTTATCTGCCCGGCGTCCGTGCTGTCGTCGATGCATCCCGGGCGAAGCGCATCGCCGAGACTTATCGTAACATCATATTCACGAAGAATTTCAAGCACTTCATCGTAATGCTCATAAAAAGGATTTTCATTTCCTGTCATCATCATCCATGCAAAAAGCAGAGAACCGCCGCGCGATACGATATTCATTTTGCGTCCTTCGCGCATAAAAGCTTCAACTGCACGCCTGTTTATTCCAGCGTGTATTGTCATAAAGTCAACGCCTTCCTCAGCGTGCGCGCGGATGACGCGTAAAAAATCCTCTGCGGTTATCTCAAGCAGATCCTTTTCCAGATAGCCTATTGCATCATACATGGGAACGGTTCCGATCATTGCAGGTGATTTTGCAATAAGCTCTCTGCGGAATGTATTGGTTTTACCGTAGTTACTCAGATCCATGAACGCTTCCGCTCCGAACTTCAGCGCCATATCGACCTTTTTCATTTCGGTCTCATAATTTTTGCAGTCTCCCGAAATTCCGAGATTGACATTTATCTTTGTGCGGAGTCCCGTTCCGATGCCCTCGGCGGATATAGAGGTATGACGTATATTGCATGGGATTGCGATGGTACCCGATGCGACAGATTCACGGATTTTTTCCGGATCTGTGTATTCTTTTTCAGCTACAAGCCTCATTTCGGGTGTTATGATTCCTTTTTTAGCGGCTTCCATCTGTGTTTTGTAATTTCTCATAATATATTATCCTCTCATAAAATATCTAGTTTATATTATACGGCCGGATCTTCGGAAAATCTGCTTCTTATGTCAAAGGCGTGATTTATAGGACCGCTTCCTGCTCCGAGATTCAGCATTGCGGACAGAGCGCCGGTTATATATTCCTTAGCGCGTCCGACCGACTCTTCAAGATTTAGTCCTTTTGCGAGATTCGCGGCTATGGCACTCGACAGTGTGCATCCTGTTCCGTGTGTATTGGGGTTATCTATCCTATTTCCCTCAAACCACGTTATTGTATCATTACAGAGCAGGAGATCATCGGCGTTATCAGTGCTGTGTCCGCCTTTGCACAGAACAGAACATCCATACTGCTTTTCTATTATCTGTGCTGCCTTTATCATATCTTGCCTGCCGGTGATCTTTATACCTGAAAGTACTTCTGCTTCCGGTATATTCGGAGTTACAACTGTTGCAAGCGGAAGAAGCTCTTTCTCGATCGTTTCTACTGTACCGTTGTTTATAAGTTTTGAACCGCTTGTAGCTACCATTACCGGATCGACAACGATATTTTTCGCGGAAAAATATCTGAGTCTTGATGCTATTGTCCGTACGAGCCCGTCTGAAGACACCATACCTGTTTTTACCGCGTCCGGACGGATATCGGCAAATACACTGTCTATCTGCTTTTGCAGAAAATCCTCTGATACCTCTGATATTGCGGTGACTCCGGTAGTGTTTTGTGCGGTGAGTGCCGTTACAGCACTCATTGAATAAACTCCGTTAGCTGTCATTGTTTTGATATCAGCCTGTATTCCCGCTCCTCCCGACGAGTCGCTTCCGGCTATCGTAAGCGCTGTTTTCATCTTTTATCACGCCTTTCCTGTTATTATCTGAATTATTTTGAGATGTTGGAAAGTTTTTCTGCACGTGCTATAAATCCGTCGAAATCGCTGTATTCTGTCAGATATATGTCCGAGGTCTCTTTGACACGGTCCTGTTCCGGTTCATGACAGTCATAAATTCCTACGGTAATAAAACCGTCTTGTGCCGCTGTTATGAGCGCATAAAGCGCATCCTCAAAAACAAGTGTATCTGTCCTGGACGTATTCATAAATTCTGCCGCCTGTCTGTATATTTCCGGCGAATCCTTTCCTTTACCGGATGTCGCACATGTGAATATCTCAGCGAAATATTCCGACACTCCGAGACGGTATAGGGCGCCGCTTATAAGCTCTCTGTCAGATGCTGTTGCTACGCACATTTTAACGCCGTGTTTATTCAGCCGGGCAAGAAAATCCGTAACTCCCGGTTTGAGCTTTGTCTCGGTCAGATAATACTGTCTCAGCATATTATTTACTCCGTCGGTTATTTCATTTACGGAGAGGGACACGCCATATTCTTCACGGTAGTAGCATGCAGCCTGATGAAGATTCATCTTTTTGAATATTTTCGCGAGATCTTCCCGCGGCTTGTAGCCTATGCTTCGCAGATACTTCTCCCCGATCGTATCCCAAACGGACATTGAATCGAGAAGCGTGCCGTCTGCGTCAAATATTGCGCCTTTTATCATATGCCGACGACCTCTGCCGCTTTTTTTCGCAGCTTTTCTGTTTCCGTGGCAATATTGTCAGCCGAAAATATTGCAGACACTGCGGCGATACCGCACATTCCTCCTCCGCGCAGCTGTTCGATATTATCGTAAGTAATACCTCCTATCGCAACTGCCGGAATCGAGACGGACGAACATATCTCGTGTAACTGACCGCATGTTATTCTGATTGCATTTTGTTTGGTAGGCGAATGGAATACTGCGCCTACTCCGATATAGTCTGACCCTGCCGACTCGGCTGCTCTTGCCTGCTGAACGCTTTTGGCAGTTGCACCTATTATGAAATTTTCTCCCGCAGCTTTGCGTATTTCGGCAACCGGAGCATCATCTATTCCGACGTGAACGCCGGCAGCGCCGCTTCTCAGCGCAGCTTCTGCATTATCATTTATGATGAGCGGTACGCCATATTCGCTGCAAAGCTTGCCTATTTTTATTGCTTCCTTTACAAGGGAGTCTGTATCAAGACCTTTTTCGCGCAATTGAACAAGTGTTGCACCGCCGCAAAGCGCATCTTCAATCTGCTCATACAGGCTTTGCCGTCCGATCCATGAACGGTCGGTTACTGCATACAAAAGCAGCATTTCCTTGCTGAATTTCATCTTCTTTCTCCTTTAAATCCGGAAATTAAACTCTGAAATAATCTTTTTCGGATCGTCACAGCACATTATTCCGCTCATGATGCATGCTCCGCTTGCACCTGCCTGATATATCTCAGTGATACGTTCGGGCGTTATACCGCCTATTGCGTATACCGGAACAGACACGTTTTTGCATATTTCCGACAGAAATTGTATTCCCCGTCCGGGCGTTCCTGCCTTACATTCTGTGTCGAATATATGTCCTGCAGTTATGTATGTGCATCCGAGCGATTTCGCCTCTTTTGCCTCATCAGCCGAATGGCATGACGCGCCTATTACAGAGAAGTTTTTTATGTCTGTACCGAGCGTTCTCAGACGGCTTATCGGCAGATGTATTTTGTCTGCACCGAGCCTTATTGCGGCATGTACAAAGCTGTGAAGTATGCACGGTGTTCCTGCTTCTTCGCAGATCGACATGATCTGCCGTGCAAGCATTTCATATTCGTCTTCGGAAAGATTTTTTTCACGAAGGATTATTCCTGCCGGGTGAGCTTCCGCGATAAGCTTTATGTGCGCAATGAAGTCTCCTTTACACAGCGCCATGTTTGTTATACAAATAATATCAGACATAAAGATAATCGTTCAGAACAGGCTGCAAGCCGTTTTCGGATATGTCGCTGTACATTTTTTCAAAGCTTCTTCCGTCGTTTATCTCGAACTGTTCGTCTCCCTCTGCGCAGTCCGATTCCTTTCCGGTATACTTGCTTTCATGATCGCCGATTCCCGTTGAAACTCCGGCGGAAACTTTAGTCGCTGCGATCTTTATTATTCCGTTGCGGAATTCTTCGCTTTCGCGCGATGAGACCGTGATACCGACAAAAGGCAGAAATATTCGATATGCGCATATTACCTGGCATAGCTGGCGCTCATGAACATCGAGCGGATTTATCCGGTCGTTGTTGATTATAGGGCGCAGACGCGGACATGAGAGAGACATCTCTGCCTGAGGATATTTTCTTTGCAGATAATAAACATGCAGTGCGCTTGCCAGCGCGTCTTTGCGGAAGTCCGACAGTCCGAGCAGAGCGGAGAATGCAACACCGCGCATTCCCGCCATAAGCGCTCTTTCCTGTGCATCGAAACGGTAGGGCCACACTCTTTTATGCCCGAGAAGATGAAGCTTTTCGTACTTTTCGGTATCATAGGTCTCCTGAAATACGGTAACGTAGTCAGCTCCGCACTGATGCAGATACCGGTATTCGTCGGTATTGACAGGATAAATCTCAAGTCCGACCGATCTGAAATATTTTCTTGCAAGCCTGCATGCCTCTCCGATATATTCTACACTGCTCTTCGCACGGCTTTCTCCGGTCAGGATAAGTATCTCCTCCATTCCCGAATCTGCGATTATCTTCATTTCCCGCTCTATCTGTTCGGCTGACAGCTTCATTCTGTTTATATCATTATAGCAGTTAAAACCGCAGTAAACGCAGTAGTTTTCGCAGTAGTTTGCAATGTACAGAGGAGTGAACATATATACGGTGTTTCCGAAATGTCTTCCTGTCTCGATCCGCGCCCGCTCTGCCATCTGCTCAAGAAACGGTTCTGCTGCCGGTGAGAGCAGAGCGCACAGATCCTCGACCGTGCAGCGGTCATGCTCGAGAGCTGCTTTTACATCTTTGGCCGTATATGCTGCGCTGTCATACGCCTTGACTTTGCTCATTACCTTTTCGCATATATCCGATCTTATCTGCTCCATACCGGGCATGTATTGCATATGATCCGTTCTCGATGACGGATCGTTTTCGAGTTTGTGTTTCTTTTCGAGAGCCTTCTGTGACAGCTTACCCGAATCTACAAAAAAACTGTTTTCCATTGCCGTTACCTCAGTCTCTTAAAAATCCGGTGAGAGGATCCGACGCTGACGCGCCTCTTGTCAGTACCCGTCCCGGTTTCGCGAGAAATGCCCGTCGTCCAGCTTCGATTGCAAGGCGGAACGCCGAAGCCATAAGCGGAAGCTCTCCGGCTGTTGCAAGCGCGGTGTTCGCCATTATGGCTGACGCTCCCATTTCCATAGCTTCGCATGCTTGGGACGGCTTTCCGATTCCTGCGTCAACGATCACCGGAAGCTCGGTTTCGTCTATCAGTATCTGAATAAAGTCTTTTGTTGAAAGTCCCTTGTTGGAGCCGATAGGCGCTGCAAGCGGCATTATAGCAGCGGCTCCCGCACTTTCAAGATCTCTTGCGATATTGAGATCGGGATACATGTACGGCATAACTATGAAACCATCATTTGCAAGGATCTCAGTTGCTTTTACGGTTTCCTGATTGTCGGGAAGCAGATACTTTGAGTCGCGCATTATTTCGATCTTTACAAAGTTTCCGCATCCAAGCTCGCGCGCAAGTCTTGCGATACGTACTGCCTCCTCTGCGTTTCTTGCTCCGGAGGTGTTGGGCAGAAGCGTTATCCCGTCCGGAATATAGTCAAGAATATTTTCATGCTCCTTTGTATTCGCACGGCGGACAGCAAGGGTGATTATCTCGGCTCCTGCGTCTTTTACAGCCGATTCTATTAAGTCCAGCGAATATTTTCCCGATCCGAGAATAAATCTCGAGTTAAATTCGTGTCCGCCTATGATCAGTTTATCATTTTCCATTATCTTTCCTTCTTTCCTGTGTTTATGCATCGTACTGACCTGCAATAATCCGCAAAACCGTATGGGCCTGATGTGCTGCACAGATCATTACGCGAGACGGAAAAACAATTCCGTATTCCGATATATCGCTTACGCCGTCTCCGCATATGTAAAGGCGGCTTGAAACTTTGCGCGTGGTTACGGTATTTGCTGATGAAATTCCTGCCATACCGGACGCTGCTACTATATATTTGCCCGGCATTTTTTCGAGAACATGGTTTACGAGCATTGCTTTTTCCTCAGCACGGTCGAACGCCTCGCAGACAATTTCGCAGTTTCCGATCAGCCGACTTGCGTTTTCTTCACTGATGCGCTCCGTATATGTGTGAATTTCCGTATACGTGGATATAGTGCGGAGATTTTCTGCCAGTGCATCGGTTTTATACATTCCGGTTTGCGTCATAAAATACTGCTGTCTGCCGATGTTTGAAAGATCAACTCTGTCAAAATCTATCAGTCGGAGCATTCCTATTCCCGACCGCACAAGTATTGCGGCAATGTTTGAACCGAGTCCGCCGAGTCCGCATATCGCAACGGATGATGACGAGATACGCTTCTGAAGCTCACTGCCGTGTTTTCCTGCAAGCGCAGAAAAAAATTCTTCTTTTGTCGGAAATTCTCCCATATCAGCCTCCTCCGACAAAGCTCACTATTTCGACGGTATCTCCGTTTTGCAGTATTGTTGCGGAATATTCGGATTTCGGAACGATCTCACCGCTTCTTTCTACAGCGATACGCATCGGATCATAGTCGGTTTCCGACAGATACTCCGACAGAGTTTTTCCTGCAATATCAAATTCTTCTCCGTTGATCTTTACCATAGAATATCTCCTTTTGTATTTGCCGCAGACGATTCGGATATACAATAA
>CALGZV010000086.1 GCA_937934385.1 uncultured Clostridia bacterium
GCATACCGTTGCCGGTCTCCAGATCGGCGGTGCATCGGAGCTCCACTACGCGGCCGTCCCCATCCTTGACCACCTCGTTGCATCTGACGATATAGCCGCCCATGAGCCGGACCTCGCCGCCGGGCTTGAGCCGGAAAAACTTGGGCGGCGGAACCTCGGCAAAGTCGGAAGCTTCAATATATATTTCCCTCGAAAAAGGAAGCTCACGGTAGCCGTCCTCAGGTCTTGACGGATGATTTGGCATACGGAAATATTCGGTTTTATCTTCGGGATAATTTGTTATTACTACCTTAACGGGTTCTGTAACACAAACTCTGCGGGGCGCGGTCTCCCCGAGTTCTTCACGCAGACAGTGGTCAAGAAGCTCTGCCGCTGCGGTAGTATCTGTATTGGAAACTCCTGCGCGCTTTACGAAATCAAAGATCGCCGACGGCGTATATCCGCGGCGGCGCAGTCCGGAAAGCGTAGGCATACGCGGATCATCCCATCCGTCAACAGCCCCCTGCTCAACAAGAAATCTCAGAAAACGTTTACTCATTACGGTATAAGTGACGTTCATACGTCCGAATTCACGCTGCTTCGGAGGATGATCGGTAAATCCGCAATGTTCTATAACCCAGTCATAGAGCGGTCTGTGATTGCGGAATTCCGTCGAGCAAAGTGAATACGTTATCCCCTCAAGAGCATCCTGTATCGGATGTGCAAAATCGTACATGGGATAGATGCACCATCTGTCGCCCTGTCTGTGATGATGCACATGGCGTATACGGTATATGACCGGATCACGCAGATACGAATTGTCGGAGGACGGATCTATTTTTGCCCTCAGAGTGCGCGCGCCGTCTGGAAATTCACCGTTCTTCATACGCTCAAACAGATCAAGGCTTTCCTCTATCGGACGGTCACGGTACGGAGAAACCATTCCCTTGTCTGAAAAATCGTCCGCATCACCGCGATATTCGGCAAGATCCTCCTTGGAAAGATCGCAAACGTACGCATCGCCGTTTTTTATAAGCTTTACGGCAAATTCATAGCATTTTTCAAAATAATCAGAACCGTAAAACACGCCTCCGGTCGGATCGGCTCCGAGCCAATGCAGATCCTCATATATAGAGCGCACATATTCGTCGCTCTCCTTCATAGGATTTGTATCGTCATAACGGAGATTGAAAAGTCCGCCGTATTTCTGTGCGGTCTCACTGTTGATCCATATAGCCTTTGCGCTTCCTATATGCAGATATCCGTTAGGTTCCGGAGGAAATCGCGTATGAACCGCATCATTTACTCCGCTGCTCAGATCCGCATCTATTATGTCATGTATAAAATTTGAAGATGTTTCTGCAACATTTCCGGCAACTTCCGGCATTTTATTCTCCCTTCCACCGCAACATTACGGCATAAAAACAACAATTTTATTATTTAAAACACGTGCAGCATAGTCTGTCTGCATACCTGAGTACTCAAAGCGATGCAGCAACCGCATTGATTCTTGCAATAACGCGTTTATATCCGAGCAAATGCATTACCTCGTAAAGATCGGGCGAATTCTGCTTGCCCGTAACGGCAACGCGCAAAAACATGCTGACATCAGCCACACTTCCCTTGAACACCGACGGATTCTTTTTATATTGCTTCATGTCAGGACAAAAACCGTTTTTATCGGCAAGTGTCTTTACACCGTCAAACCACTGCGACGAATCTTCTGTCTCATCGTAGGAAGAAGCAAATCCGAGAAGAATATTTTTGATATCTTCCGGATCGAATTTGTCCGGATATTCATCCTGAACAGAATACAGTTCGTCAT
>CALGZV010000087.1 GCA_937934385.1 uncultured Clostridia bacterium
CGTATGTCGGATATTCCGAATGACCGGACATTATTTTTTAAGGGGTTATCCTTAGCTTCATTTAATGCTTTAGTAGCAGAACAGCTTTCAGATTTGATATCTTTGCCTGCTTCCTGATTCTCTGTTGAAACATTCGGGTTTGTATAGCAAGCTGATTTTTTATCAGTTACTGATTTTGTACCGCAAATATTTTCTGTATCAGAACAATCACAAATGTTTTCCGTTTTATTTCCGGAATTTATTTCGCTGCGGTCAAGTGTAAGCTTTTTTTCCGTACTGTTGCCGGAAGCTTTTATAATCGTCATATCGTTTAGCATCCTTTCTTAACTGGGCGGCGCACCGCATTAGTTTTTCGAGTTTGATATGGTATATCTATATGCGCAGTACGAACGGAAAATACCGAAAATATTATATTTTAAACGAGAATCTTTTTCATACGGTATAAGGCGAGCAAAATAATTATAACTCTTTAACGTATCTTCTCGTTGTTATATGCTTTCCTTTTACGAAATTCGGTATTTTATCCTGAAGCTTCAAACCATTGTTTTCCATAACTTTTGCCGATGCAATATTTTTATCATTACAAGTAATCAAAACTGTCTTAATACCTATTTCCTTTGCCTTATCTAAAGCGAGACTGAGCATCATCGTTCCGTATCCTTTGTTTTGCTCTGAAAAACGGATACCGTATCCGATATGACCGCCATATCTTTTAAGTGCATCAGTCAGGCGATGGCGTATATTGACTTCACCGATAAAATATTCTTTTTCATCGTCTACCAGCCAATAGTAACTTGAACCTATTATGCCCTCACCTAAATTTCGCTCATTTCTGAAATTATCAAATTTCTCAAATATATCGATTGACGCAGCATCACTGAACGAATACGAAGTTATATTTTGCTCCTTATATTCATAATAAGCTTCAATATATGAAGTTAAATATTTTTTGCAAGGTGTTATAAGTTTAATCATCGTAATCTCCGATCTATGTGAACTTATATTTATCTGGTTTTATCACATAATAAATTTTCATAAGATAACATTTTAATTTACTACGATATACTATTGGATATATATTAACATATATAGAACTGTAAATCAATAAGGAATTATATTAAATACATTTTAACGATAAATATTCCTAGTATTTTTTATAAAACGGAAAATTTTTAGTTTTGCTTGCATAGTAGTTATTGAAAGAACAGAAAGGATGATTTTATGAACGGGAAAATAAGATTTCCTATTGTCGGAATTACGCCGCGTATCGATCGCGATATGCACAGGCTGTGGATAAGAGATTCGTTCGCTGACAGTTTGAGAAGAGTGTCTCTTGCTCCGGTAATGTTGTCTATGGATGAAAGCGAGCAATACCTTGATTCGGTATGTGAGGCATGCTCCGGCATAGTTTTTTCAGGAGGCGGAGATATTCTTCCTGAATTTTACGGAGAAAGCGGAGAGGATAATTGCAAAAGTATAGATTCTTTGCGTGACAGTTTTGAGCTCGCCTTATTTAAAAAAGCGTTTGAAGAGAAAATACCGATTCTCGGAATATGCCGCGGAATGCAGCTGATATCTGTCGCCCTTGGCGGAACTCTTACCCGTCATAAGGATGGACATGACGATGGTATTGTTCATGTTATAAGAGCGGAGAAGGATTCTTTAGTATACAGAGTGTCAGGCGGACACGCCAAGGTCAACAGTTATCATCATCAGTGTCTCGGTGTAGTGCCGCCTGAGTGCCGTGTAACCGCATTTTCCGATGATGGCGTCGCAGAGGCTGTGGAGTATACCGGACCGGAA
>CALGZV010000088.1 GCA_937934385.1 uncultured Clostridia bacterium
AGAATCTCATCGCGAATGTGCCGCAAAAGCTGCAGAAATTCTTCGGGAACAGATGGAGCATGCCGTAGAACTGTCTGTTCCGCTCACGGTAGATTTGAGTATCGGAGAAACGTGGTATGATGAAAAGTAACTCTTTTTATATAAAGTCCTGTATTGACTTTTCAACATAAAATCTGTATAATCTATTATATGAAATTTATTAATTTCAGGGAAAGGGATGTTTTAATATGATAAACAGAAAAATATTCAAACTGATTTCGGTAATTGTTTTAATTGCAATTGCTGCTACGGTATTTGTATCCTGCGGAAACAAAAACGGATACTGCACAGTAGTTATAAGCGCATCGGAAAAAGAGACTTCATATAAAGTCGATCTTGACAAAGTCGAGATAACCGAAGGACTTATTTCAGTGCTTAAATATCTGCAATCTGAAAACAAGATAGACTTTACTTCAGAAGATTCCGAATACGGCGCATTCCTGACAAAAGTCGGAGATGCAAAACAGGATGCAGAAAAAGGAATTTATATTTCTATATGGACTTCCGAAGCGGCAGATACAGATGCAAGCGAATATGCAACACAGAAAACGTATAAGGAAATGACTCTTACAAGCGCAGCGGTCGGCGCGTCAAATCTAACAGTAAACGACGGTACAGTAATATATATCGGAACTGTTGAGTTCTGATTTTTCCGGAATGTCTTCCCGACATTCCGGAATTTTAATCAATAAAAAAAATCAAAAAAATTTCCAAAATGTATTGACAAACAATCATGATTCTGCTATAATAATATGCGTTGAGCAAAATAGTAATTAAATATTGCGGAATTGTGTAATGGCAGCACGGCAGACTCTGACTCTGTTTGTGAGGGTTCAAATCCTTCTTCCGCAGCCAAGTTTTAAACGCCGAAAGCATAATGCTTTCGGCATCTTTTCTTTCAATAAAAATTGCTTGATTTCTATGACTATAAAGCGAAACACTACTCAATACAATCCATAAAACCAGATTACAATATTTTTTCGTGAGAAACAGCTTTGCGATTGATCCACTCGGTTGATGCATCCATAGCGGTGCGGCATGCGTTGGTTTCATCCAATGCATTCAGCATTACAAAATCATGTATAGTTCCCTGAACCCTCACAGCGGTTACATCTACACCGGCGCATCGAAGTTTTTCCCCGAAAGCTTCTCCCTCACTACGCAATACATCAGCCTGCCCATTGATAATCATAGTTTTAGGAAAGCATCTAAGACAATCTATATTTGCCCGAAGCGGAGATGCGGTGACCTGATTCCGTTCTTCCGCTGACGTTGTATATTGGTTCCAGAACCATTTCATTCCCTCCCGGTACAGATAATAATCTACTGCAAATTGTCGATAACTTGGTGTATCAAAGCAGGCATTTGTTACCGGATAATATAATAACAACTTATCAATAACCGATCCATGTCTTATTGATGACATAAGAACCATGGCAATTGCCATATTTCCGCCAACACTGTCACCTGCGACTATAAGTTCAGGACATTTTATAAATGAAAAGTGATCATTGATGATTTCTTTTAAATGAGAAAATATAAAATAACACTGTTCAATTGCTGTCGGATATTTTGCTTCAGGTGATCGGCTGTATTCCGGAAAAACGACCAACGAATTTGTTCTTGCCGAAAGTTCTCTGATCAGCTTCTCGTGAGTGTGAAAGCTGCCGAACACCCAGCCGGCGCCATGAATATAGAATATAATATTTTTGATTTTCCCGCTTGTGGGTGTAACAAAATACACCGGGATATTACCCCACATTCCCGTGCATATACAATTCGATGATATATTTGCCGGGTATTTATATACCGGTGAATCCTGAGCTTTTTCCAATACCTTTCTGCCTTGCACAGGCGGTAGCTGGAAAATTAACGGAGGTACAGCGCTTTGATTGCAGACGGCTTCGGCTGCAGATTCCAGCGGAATGCATCGCTTCATATATGATATTCTCCTTTTGTGCTATGATTGATTAATATAATAATATGCATTTTTTCTTTTTTGTATATCCGTAAATCTGAATTTTAGAAACCGGAGTATGCATTGAAATACGGGGAAAACAGATATAGATGCTAAAATACATCGTTTTTTATTTCTTTTGTACGGGACTTTATTTATTTCAAGCTCAAATAAATAAAAACCCAACCCGCCAGACGCAATCTTTAATTACGTCTAGCGGGTGCCCCGGAACCTTTTTGTTTCACAATAAAAAAACGGCCTTAAAAGGCCGCTTAAATATTGAGATTATAAAGCTTTACAATTAGGAAAATGAATAATACGCACTGTCTGCGTATAATTTTTCCATACAATATCTTCCTTTCACTTTTAAATTTTATTTAAATATTTATTAATTTCATAGACAAGTTCTTCTGCATTTTCTCGATATGGAGAATGCCCGGCGTTCTTAATGATTGCAATTGTATTATTAGGATTACTCACAAAAGCTTTTTGTTGTACATCACAACATATCGGATCATGATCTCCTACAATTAAAAGCGATGGTATTGTCAAATGTTCCAAAAGAGGAATGTAATTTTTATAAATCTCTTGTTCATCAAATATTTTCTTCTGCTGCTCTATACCTTTTCTCCAATCCTCTTCTGTTGCCGAGATATCAAAAATAACATCCTTTACATGTTTAGGTTCAGAGGAAGTAAAATATATCTTTTCTCTAATTTCTCCCGGAATATCTATTAAATGATCAACATATGATTTT
>CALGZV010000089.1 GCA_937934385.1 uncultured Clostridia bacterium
CAACTGCAATGCCATTATATCCCTTCCCATCTCATCTGTCAATACCCTTCATCCATTTTTTCCGAAAAAAAGAGGTTCAATCATTTTTCTTGTGGGATTGAAGTGAAGTAAGGTATGCGGAGCAGCCGCCATGCTGGTATACTTTTTGTAGCAATCAGCACGGGAGGTTGCGCATGCAGTACATTCATTTGCCCTCTGGGCTAACAGGATTTCGTAACTCCAAGACCACCATAGAGGTGGCCCGGTCAGGCCGAGAGGTCTGCCTGCTGCATGGAGAGCTGGAACGGGACGAGGGTCCTTTCTGCCCTGAGTGCGGACAAAAAATGCACATCCACGGGAGCAGAAATGCCATGCTCCGTCACCTGTGCTTTGGCTCCCGCCTTAGTGCGGTCAGCTTTGAGAAGCGGCGATATCGCTGCCCTTGCTGCGGTCATACGGAGATGGAGCACGTCCCTTTTAAGGCGGACAGCCATAACATCACCCGCGAGCTGTTGCAATTCACAAGGGACCTTCTGACTTACGGGTTTACCAACAAGGAGGTGTCTGAATTGACTGGCCTCGGTAAAAACACGGTGAAAGAGATTGACCTGCAACGTCTCAAGGACAAGTACACGGTGGACGGTAAAACCCTCATAAAGCCTGAGAAACAGGCCCATTTCCTCGGCGTGGACGAGTTCAAGCTGCACAACGGCTACAAGTACGCATCCCTCATCATCGACATGGAGAGTGGGCATATTCTGTGGCTCTCACACGGCAAGCGCAAACGCACGGTCTATGACTTCATAGACCATGTAGGTGAGGCATGGATGGACGGCGTGGAGGCCGTTGCCTGTGACATGAACTCGGACTTTCAGGAAGCCTTTGAGGAACGCTGCCCCCATATCCAGCCTGTCTTTGACTACTTCCACATCGTCAAGAATTTCAACGAAAAGGTTGTTGGTGCCATCCGTAAGGACGAGCAGCGGCGCCTTGCTGCCGAAGGGAACACAAGGGCTGCTGCCGCCCTAAAGAAAACCAAGTATATTCTCACATCGTCCAAAGATACCCTGCGCCGCAAGGACGAGGAAGCCGCTGAGGGCAAGGTCATCTCCCGTGGTGGAGAACTATTCCCCCAACCTGTTGTTGTCCGCAAATCCGGTTATGTCCAGCGGTACGAGGAACTTATCCGGGAAAACCAGCTTTTCTTTACCCTGGACATCATCAAGGACAAGTTGGCAAGTGCCTACAAGCAGACGAACGAGGCGGCCATGGCGGAGGAAATATCCGACATCATGGACATCTGCGCCGTTACGCAGAACAAGCACTTGCTCTGGTTCCGTCGTATTCTGGACGAGCATTTTGAGGGCATTATTGCCCATGCTACTTTCAACATCTCCGCTGGCAGAATTGAAGGAATTAACAACAAAATCAAGACCCTACGCCGTAAGGGTTACGGCTATCCTGACGATGACTACTTCTTCCTAAAGCTGTTTGATATTAGCCGGAAACCCTACATCAGGAATCCTTCATCCCACAACTTTTATGATTGACCCAAATTTTTTTGTTTTTTGATAAAAAATGTAGTAATTTAAAATAAAATACGTATTGTATTATAGATATAAAAAATCTTATAGTTTTTATAAAAATATTCGATTTAATATTTTTCAGGAATCCCCTTAATAGCAACAGGACATCCCCTTAACGTTTATTACTTAATAATTGTCAGTATAAAATGTGAGGTTTGTTATGAAGAACTGTTTTCCCAAGGTGTGTATATTCTTTAATGAAATATCAGAATCAAATGGTATAGTTAGCTTTGCCATAGGTATTACTATGTCTAAATTAAATTTGTATGTAAAAAGCGCATTGCTTGCCTGATATAGGCTCGCTTTGCGCTTTTTTATGTTACTTTGAATTACATAAATCCGCGAGAACACGAAAATATAAAGCGTATTTATGATGTATTTATTTATGGCGGTGTAACACTTTAAGAATGATTCCTAATCGAATCGATATCTCATCTAAAAAAAGAATAACTCTTTTCACATGGAGGTTTTTATGAATTATTCAGATGTTCGCATTACGATATTTGACTCTTTGGAGTCAGTAGGGATTTTACTGGATGATAATATCCGGAATGATGAAACAAAAGATATAAATCTTTCCGATCTGATTGAGGATTCGGTACAATGGATATCGCTAATTATAGAGCTTGAAACAGTATTGAACATGAGTTGGCCGGATGATCTGCTTACCATTAATAATTTTGATTCATTGAATGCTTTGACAACAACGGTTTGTGCACTGTTGTCTTGATAGAAAAAGAACGGTTATATGAAAACATTAAATTAAAACTGCATGGAAAGGAAGCCTTTAATATACAAAGGCGCGGAAATCATGATGTTTAAGCCTTCAAAATTTAACTATATAACTTATAATGATAATTCTGAGCTTCTTATGTATAACGCAGCGATCGGTTCATCAAGTTTTTGTAAAGTTTTAAAAGAACAGACTCCGGAAATTCGCGGACTATTATCTGAAAAGATTATTACTATTACCGATGAAAACAAGAATACTGTTCAAAAACTTATGGAAAAAGGAATGATTGTAAGTGAAGAACGTGACGAAGATGTGTTTTGTTATTCTTCTTATTTAAAAGCTGTAAACAATAATTATCTGCATTTAACGATTAATCCTACCGATAAATGCAACTTTAAATGCATATATTGTTACGAAAATAACAAAAACGGCAACATGAGTGAAGAAACACAAAGTGATATTATTTCTTTTGTAAGAAAAGAAATTCATAAATATGAAGGTTTGCGAATTTCATGGTTTGGCGGAGAGCCTTTATTGCAAATGGAGATTATTGATCGTTTATCAACTGAATTTATCAGTATCTGTAGTCGTCTTAAAAGAAGTTATATGGCAACTATAACAACAAACGGATACTTGCTGACGAAAAATGTTTTTGAACGTTTGTTAAAACTCAAAGTTGTTCATTTTCAGATAACAATGGATGGTACCAAAGAAACACACGATAGGCAGAGACCATTGCTTAACGGCTCCGGAACATTTGATAAGGTTTTTGATAATCTTCAAAATATAAAAAATTATTGCTCTCACTCGCTATATAATATAAGCCTCAGAACTAATTTTACAAAAAGTCTTTTTCCGTATATAGATGATTATTTCAAACTTTTAGAAGACAATTTCATGGACAGTAATCATTTCGATGTTTTGATTCGAATTGCCGGGGATTGGGGAGGAGAAAGGGTAGGTTTAATAAAAGAAAATCTGCTTGATGATAAATACTATATAAGAAAAATTATTACTTTAATGCAGAAATATAAGCTTAAATTTGATCTGATGAAGGACATGTTTAATCCGGGAAGAAATTTCTGTTACGCAGCACAAATCAACAGTTATTCGATCAATGCAAAAGGTGAAATTTCAAAATGCACAACAGATTTAGATAATAATCCTTTTGCAAAAATCGGTTACATAAGTAAAAAAGGAATGCAAATAAACAGAGATCAAGAGTTAAAATGGCTGATAAAATATTCTGATACATGCAGCTGCTTTTTTAAACCAGTTTGTATGGGAATTAAATGCCCTAAGGCTGTTCTTACAGACAAATACATTGAAAATAATAGTAATGCTTGCCCCTTTGAAAAACAGTATATAGATGAACTTTTTATCATGTTTGATAAGACAGGACTATTTTTGGTAATTGATGTATAAATTTTAAAATATCATAATTTTGTGATATTTTGATTTTTATAAATATTTACATAGAAGGGAGGATAAAAAATGAAAAAGCTCGTTAAAAAACAGAAGGTTCAGAATAAAAAGATCCGTCTGTATAGTGGAGAAGGAAGCATAACAATTAACGTATATTGCTATTAATACGTTATTGTATGAACTTCGTTTTTTATTAAGTAGTAAATGGAAGTTTTCTTCCATTTACTACTTACTCTTGTTTTCTTAATATAAGGAAAGGCAGATTATGAATAAAAATAATTTTTATTATAAAATAAGTGAAACTGCTAAGAATTTTGCATTTATAATAACCTTTGTTGCAAAATTATACCCGTCATATTTTATTGCAAAAATAATTTCAATTTTAGTTAATACAATAAACCCCTTTATTTTTATTATCTTTCCTAAATTTATTATTGATGCAATTGTAGAAGGAACTGGAATAGATATAGTTTTTAAATATATTTTTATTATGTGCGGATGTTTACTTGTAACGACATCAGTTAATTTATATTTAGATACTTATATGAATAAGTATTCGGGTTTATTACAGTTTAAAATTGTACGTTTTGTAAACGAAAAAATAATGGATTTAAACTATGAAGACCTCGAAAATCCAGAAATATTAAATCTTTTTGAAAAAGGAAAGAGCGGCTTTGGCATTGAAACAATTTTCGGCCAATTTGTTTCAATTGCTTCCTCTATTTTATCTTTGTTTGGGTATATTACCATTTTACTTACTTTTAACTGGATGATGCTAATTATTGTCTTATTAGTTGTTGTCATCAATTTATTCTGCAATAGAATGAAACATAAATATTATTATCAAATGAGTGAGGAAGCCGCCCCACATAATAGAAGATTTGGCTATATAGGAACATTATTGTTTGATTTTAGTTATGCTAAAGAAATCAAAATAAATAACCTTAGCAGATTTATGCTTAATAAATATGATGATATTATTAACTCATTTAAAAAAATATTTACAAAAGTTTATAACAAGCTTTTTATATATACTGGTATGACATCTATTGCATCCCTTCTTCAAACATTTTTTTTATATTCTATCGTAGGTTATGCTGCAGTTAATAAAATCATAAGTATAGGCGATTTTTCTATGTATATTTCATCCATTTCTACAGTATCCGGTGTTATGATCGGAATTGTTACAAATATGCTTTCTATTAGTCAAAGTTTAAAATATACGCCTGATATGCGAACTTTTTTTGAACTCGAGCGAAAGATTGACAATGGCGGTTTAACTGAATTTGATCACAGCCATGTCAAAATCGAATTTGAAAATGTATCTTTCAAGTATCCCGGAACAGACAGGTATGTACTGCAAAATATAAGCTTTACGGTTGATCATGGAGAAAAAATATCGATTGTCGGAAAAAACGGATCAGGAAAAACAACACTGATCAAACTCATTCTGAGGCTTTATGAGCCTACAGAAGGTCGGATTCTTTTAAACGGAAGAAATATATCAGAATACGATTACAAGGAATACCTTGAAATGTTTGCTCCTATCCTTCAGGATTATAAAGTCTTTGCTTTTACACTCAAAGAAAACATTGTTTTTGACCGTGAATATGACGAAGAAAGGCTTATCAGGATATTAGAAGAAAGCGGTCTCGGTGATAAACTGAAAACACTTCCTGACGGAGTTATGACTCCGATCTATAAACAATTTGAAGAAAACGGTGTCGAGTTTTCCGGAGGCGAGAATCAGAAGGTTGCTATAGCACGGGCAATATATAAGAATTCTCCCGTTATACTGCTTGATGAGCCGACAGCAAACCTTGATCCCATTGCGGAATTTGATATTTATTCGTTGATTTACAATATGTTGGAAAATAAAACATCATTTTTTATTTCTCATCGACTTGCCTCCTGTCGTTTTTGTAATAGAATCTTTATGATAGACGATGGAAGGCTTATAGGTGACGGAAACCATGATGAACTGATGCAAAGCTGTTCGTTATATAACGAAATGTTTACAAAACAGGCTGAGTTTTATGTAAAACAATAATTAAAAAGAAAGGAATCCTTTTTATACAACAAGGTCGGCTTTTTATATGGATAACAAGAAGAAAATCCGAATTTTTATTATTGACAGCGGAGTAAATAGGACACATAAAATATTTAATAAAGAAAATATAAAATCTTTCAGCTATAATAATGGAAGTTTTGTTTATTCAAAAGAGGACAATGATTCGTATGGACACGGTACTGCTGTAACGGGAATTATCAGCCGATGCAACTGTGATACGGAGATTACCGTCATTGGAATACCGGATCTTGAAGAAGGACTTGAAGAAAACACTCTTATATCCGTTTTACACTATATCTACGAATCCTGTAATGCAGACATAATCAATCTCAGTTTAGGTATTAATGTATGTGAGAATTATCATGAACTTTACAATGTTTGTAAAGCACTTACCGATTATGGTGTTATAATAATATCTGCCTTTGATAATTCTGGTGCAATATCATATCCTGCCGCGTTTGATAACGTAATCGGAGTTACATCCGGAACAGTTTGTAACAAAATTAATTACTTTGAATATATTCATGACCATATCGTTAATATTGCAGCAAAGGGAAATATTCAAAGAGTCGCTTGGTCTCACCCGGAGTATATCATGATTGGCGGAAACAGTTTCGCCTGTGCCCATGTCACAGCACAGGCAGCGGAATTTATGCATCAAGGTGCTAAAACAAAAGATGAGATTCTGAATAAGTTTAAACAGATATCGGTGAAACAGCATGGAAGTGAAAATTCTGCCTCTATGAAAATTCAAAGAAAGGAAAACAAACTTTTCGCTATAAATAAAGCTGCGCTGTTTCCGTTTAATAAGGAAATGCACAGCCTTGTCAGGTACAGTCCTTTGCTTTCATTTGAGATAACCGATATATATGAAAGTAAATATTCTACAACAGTCGGAGCAACAACCACTCATTTAATGAAGGATTCTTTAGTAAAAGACATTAGGATCAAAAATATCGATTTTATCGAGTGGGATCGTTTTGATACTTTGATTTTAGGACATACCGATGAACTTTCATACTTGATAGACAAAGAAGAGTTAAAAAATAATCTAATCAGTGAAGCACTCAAAAAAAGTAAGAAAATATATTCATTTGATGATTTAAAACGATCAGGATGTGAAAACAATGATCAAGTTTTTTATCCTGCCGTTACAGAACGCGACTTACCTCCAAATCGCTTTGGCATGCTTTACCGGATATCAAAACCAATCGTAGGTGTTTTCGGTACAAGTTCACGTCAGGGAAAATTTACATTACAATTAAAACTTCGTGAATTATTGCTTGCATGTGGTTACAATGTGGGGCAAATTGGAACAGAACCGAGTGCTTTGCTTTACGGAATGGATTATGTTTTTCCGATGGGATATAATTCTTCTGTGTACATAAAGGAATTTGATACGGTCAGATATTTAAACTATATTATTAATAATTTATGCATGAGAGATAAAGATATCATTATTGTTGGTTCTCAATCGGGAACTGTCCCATATGATACCGGAAATATTGTACAGTATACAATTCCTCAGTATCATTTTTTATTAGGAACACAGCCCGATGCGGTAATTCTGTGCATAAACCCATACGATGATTTTGATTACATAAAAAAGACTATTAAGTTTATAGAAGCATGCACAGATTGTAAAGTAATTGCTCTTGTCGTATTTCCAATGAATATTCGTGATGGTTGGAGCGGAATATACGAATCGAAAAAAACAATGTCAGATGAGGAACTTGATACTTTGAAAAAAACTCTGTACCGCTACTTTCATATTCCGATATTTGCACTTGGCAATGAAAAAGATATGGGCAATCTTTCGGAACATGTAATTAATTTCTTTTGAATAATAAAAGTAATCATTCTACATTAACAAAAAAGGAGAATTTTAATATGATAAAGCGTCTTGAAATAAACTTAAAGGATAGTTTTGTTTCAGAATGTTGGACTTTTTATAAAAGCTGTATTTTAGGATCATATTCGAATGGCCGTAAATGGATGTCCACACATATGGAAGTTTATTTAGACGGCGGATGCGGTTCGTTTTGGGGAAACGGAACCTATTATCCGCTTGATTATTACGACGATATATTGAAATTTGCACCGGGCAATATAAATAAAATCACGCCCCAAAAGCTTATTAATTATATAAAACGAAAGATTGATTCTAATATATATATTCTTATTGACAGTGATTATTCGATTATTTTTAATCATGAGGAATCCGGTACGCAGTTACATGAAATTTTGGTATTTGGATATGATGACGAGGAAAAGGTATTTCTTTGTCCTACCTTAGACAGAAATATTGTAAAAATTCCTTTTACATGCATGGCGTCATCTTATTCTTTAATAAGAGATATTTATTTAAATGATCCAAATCATAGATATAATAGAAGATCTTCATACTTTTTTCCGATTACCGAAATAAAGAAACGTAAGTTCAGTATGAACAACGATGAATTTTTGTTTTCATGTCTTAGAAGGGTACAGGACGAATTGAAGGCGGAAAAGAGTACAATTGAGAGAATTAATCCTGAAGAACCGACCGGAGATCCGCGGTATGTTTTCAGAGGATTATCCATGATGAAAAATCTGAATGAATTTCTTTTAACTCAAATAAAAAACGGTACGTCGGTAAATAATCTTCCGATTGATCTGACACTTACTTTACTGAAAATCTATGAACATCGAATTAATCTTTCGAGTTGTCTTAAATATATTTCGGAAATGTTTGATATGAACTATAAACTTAAAGACTTGTATGATAAGTATATTTCGGAAATACAAAATATACAGAAAGCATATCTGATATCATATAAAAGTATTTTGGATAATGCTCCCGATAAATTACCGGCAATTAAAGATGCGGTCAAGGAAAATATGTTCACGGAACGTCACATACTTGCGGATTTCCTTGCCGAATCTAAATGGCAAATAGAATCAATTTATTCAAAAATCGTATAAAAAGAGAAGCCATCATTCGATGGCTTCAACTTTATTTATCCGGTACAAATAAAGTTTCAATGATATATTCAAAACAAATATAATATTTACTTATATGTTCGTAGAATTCCTTCCGCAACCTCACGCTTTGTTACACAGCGATCCATAGCCTGCTTTTCGATATATCGGTGTGCGTCAGGCTCTGTCATTTTAAGGTTTTCGATCAGCAGCCATTTCGCGCGGTTTACAGTTCGTATCTCTTCCATCTTTTCTTCGACTGACATTGCTTTCTTGTGCAGCATACGGAGGCGCTCTCTTGCCGCGCGCATGAAATCAAGCGATTGTGATACCATCTGCGGAGAAGTCGGTTTTCTCAGAGTAAGAACTCCGTGCTGAGCAGTTTTGTCGTATATTTCTCCGTATTGCTCGCTTTTTACAAATAAAAGAACTACAGAACTGCTGTCTGATACCGTGTTTACAGCAAAACGAGTTCCGAAATCGTCCGGAAGCGGAGAATTTATAAGTATAATATCGTAATCGCGTTCAAGGACCTCTCTCTTTGCGGCAGAGATACTGCCAACACATATTACCGGAGAATATTTTGATTCGTGGAGCAGTGAAATTATTGATTCATTGAACTTTGAAACAGCCGAAACGATAAGTACACTGTATACACGGTCTTGATGAACCATTTCTGTTTGCTCCTTTCTGTATCCGGTATAGGTAATTTATAAATTACTTTTTGCAGAGAGTTTCTATAATAGATGCGGGAAGATATGACTTTACAAAGTCGCTTGATATCGCCGTTGCGGAAGCATCTGTTAATGTTTCGGGAAGCTTATCAAGTGAGTAAAGTGTGTTTTCATCTGCGGTATAAAGATTAACGTTTGATGCGTCGGTAAGAGTTTTTTCGGAATCTATTCCGTCAAGCGCCGCATATATAAGCATTGCAAATGCGATATAAGGGTTTGCCTCCGGATCGGGTGATCTTACCTCGGCGCGTTTATGATTACTGTCCGATGCGGGAATACGTATAAGCTGAGAGCGGTTTTCTTCAGACCATGATATATATTTCGGTGCTTTATTGCTTCCGAGACGGTCGTATGATTGTTCTGAGGGGTTCATGAATACCGTAAGCTCGGAAATATGGTCGAGTATTCCGGCAATCATTCTAGATAAAAGATGCGCTTCTCCTGTCGGTTTTACTGAGATGTTGATATGAAATCCGTTTCCGGGTTTATCTTTAATCGGCTTTGGGGAGAAATCGGCATAAAGACCGTTTCTTGCCGCCACCGTTCTTACTACTGACAGGAATGTAACGGCATTGTCTGCGGCAGTCAAAGGATCTGAGTACCTGAAATCTATCTCATTTTGTCCGGGACCTTCCTCATGATGCGATGTTTCGGGGAATATACCCATTTGTTCGAGCGTAAGACATATTTCGCGCCTGACATTTTCGCCTTTATCTTCCGGCGCAATATCGAAATAGCCTGCATTGTCATAAGGTACTTTCGTCGGCTCCCCGTTTTCATCTAGCTTGAAAAGATAAAATTCCATTTCTGTTCCGAAATCGAAATGATATCCTTTGCTTTCAGCTGTATTTGCCGCATTTATAAGTATGCTTCTTACATCATTTTCGAAAATACTGCCGTCAGGTTTGTGAACTGAGCAGAACATTCTGATGACTCTTCCGTGATCGGGACGCCACGGAAGAACGGTAAGCGTTGAAGGGTCTGGACGGAGGAACAGATCTGAATGAACCTCATCGCCGAAACCCTCTATTGCAGACGCGTCAAAAGCGATTCCGCTGTCAAACGCCCTCTGCAGTTCGTACGGCATTATTGAAATATTTTTTTGCCTGCCTCGGACATCGCAAAAGGCAAGTCGTATAAATTTGACGTCCTCTTCTTCGACGTACTGTATTACCTCTTTCGCGGAATACTTCATATGCAGCCTGCTTTCTTTATAAAATTTAATTATCTACGTACATTTGCTTGTAAGGATTTTTGCTGTCCGGAGTTACTACTGTAAAAGGACTACCCAAAATTTCTTCGGAATTATAGCCGAACAGAGAACAGAATTTTTCTACATGTTCCCGAATCATGGCGATATCGTCTGCTGATGCTGAAGACGCACTTACCTGATGCGGAAAGTGAATGTTATCGCAGCTTGATCTCAGAAACATTTTTCCTCCGTGCATTCCAGTGCATGGGAAATTACTGACGATCGGAGAATCTCCGATTCCGATTCCGAGAACGATTATCGACCCACCTGCCTGATACTCTCCGAGAAAGCTTCCGGCTTTTCCTCCGATAACAAGCACCGGAGATTTTTCCTTGTATGCTTTCATATGTATACCGGCACGGTATCCGGCGTCTCCTCTTACAAAGATTCTGCCTCCGCGCATTGCATAACCGGCGGCATCTCCGATATTTCCGTGAACAGTAATGCAACCTTCGTTCATTGTATCGCCTACTGCATCCTGTGCATTTCCGTTTACTGTGATTTCAGCTCCGTTAAGATATGCTCCGAGTGCATTACCGGGTATACCGTTTATTGTTATTTTTTTATCTGAAAGGCCTGCGCCGATAAATCGCTGTCCGATAACATCGGTGAGTTCTATTTCGCCGGACGAATCCTGTATTTTTCTGTTAAGATCTTTGTAGCTCAGATCTTTTGCATTTATTGATATCATATTATACCACGCCTTTAAAAATTTTTCTACAGTGATTTTGAAACTTTATAACGAATTCTTCGTGATTTTTAGTCATGCTGAAACGGTTGATTCCGTATTATTCTCCTGCATGAGCAATTCCGAGTATCTGAAGTTCTTTTTCCGTAAGCCCTATTCCTCTGAGCATGGATCTGTTTCCGCGAAGTGCTTCGATAGAGTTTATTCCCATACCGCCCATAAGTTCTTTTATCTCATGACGCCATGCTGTCATGAGGTTAACAAGACGCTTTGAACCGACGTCGGGATCAAGTCTTTTTACAAGCTCAGGGCGTTGTGTTGCAATACCCCAGTTGCATTTTCCGCTGCGGCAGGTCCTGCATAGATGACAGCCGAGAGCAAGGAGTGCCGCGGTGGCGATATAGCATGCGTCTGCTCCGAGAGCAATCGCCTTTACAACATCGGCAGCGCTGCGGATGCTTCCGCCGGCTATAAGCGAAACATTGTTCCGTATTCCTTCCTCGCGGAGTCTTGTATCAACAGCAGCAAGAGCAAGTTCGATCGGAATTCCAACATTGTCACGTATTCTTGTCGGAGCTGCTCCTGTACCTCCTCGGAAGCCGTCGATCGCAATTATGTCGGCACCGCTGCGGGCAATACCGCTTGCGATGGCAGCTATGTTATGAACAGCAGCAACTTTAACTATGACAGGCTTTTTATACTCCGTTGTCTCTTTAAGCGAGTAAACGAGCTGACGCAGATCTTCTATAGAATAGATGTCGTGATGCGGTGCCGGTGATATTGCGTCCGAGCCTTCCGGAATCATTCGTGCGCGCGAAACATCACCGACTATTTTCATTCCCGGCAGATGGCCTCCGATACCGGGTTTTGCG
The DNA here is from genome assembly GCA_937934385.1 of uncultured Clostridia bacterium. Lineage (GTDB taxonomy): Bacteria > Bacillota > Clostridia > Oscillospirales > CAG-272 > UMGS911. Next base: position 12,302 of record CALGZV010000089.1, read on the forward strand.
CCCTGTCCCATCTTTATTTCGATTGCGGCACCTGTTTCAAGATAGTCCTTGTGAACTCCAAAGCGTCCGGATGCAACCTGCACGACCGTGTTGGGACCGTATACATAAAAGTCTTCATGAAGTCCGCCTTCTCCGGTGTTATAATATATTCCAAGTTCGGTTGCGGCAACCGCAAGGCATTTATGCGCGTTATAGCTTATAGATCCGTAGCTCATAGCTGAAAACATTACCGGCATAGAAAGCTCGAGCTGCGGAGGGAGCGTTGTATCTATTTCTCCGTTTTCACAGCGCTTTATCGCAGACGGTTTCTGACCGAGAAAGACTCTTGTTTCCATAGGCTCGCGGAGCGGATCGATCGGCGGATTGGTTACCTGCGATGCATTGATGAGTATTTTATCCCAGTATACAGGGAGCGGATCAGGATTTCCCATAGAGGAGAGAAGAACACCTCCGCTGTTTGCCTGCTTATATATTTCATTTACAGAGCTGTTTGTCCAGTTGAAATTGTTTTTTACTCCGTAATCGCTTTTGATTATTTTGAGTGCGCGTGTCGGACAGAATGAAACACATCTGCCGCAGTTTACGCATTTTGCGTCGTCGGCTAAAAGTTTTCCGGTTTCTTTATTGAAGCTGTGAACCTCGTTTGCACATTGTTTTACGCAGACTCCGCATCCGATGCAGCGGCTGTCACTGCGTACCACCTCAAATTCCGGATATATAAAATCGATTCCCATTAAAACATCCCCTCTCTGACCTTTACAATGACAGGTTCTCCTCCTGCCGGAGCATATATTTTATCAACATCAGGCTCCATAACACGTATGGCGGCTTCTTCGCTCGATATATATACAAAATCATTCTTCTCTCCGACCACCATGCTGCGAAGCTTTAGACGGTCATTCAGAGCCATAAGTCCGCCTTCAAATCCGAGAATGATCGAAAAAGGACCTGTAATAAGCAGATTTGAAAATACTGTGCGCAGATATGAAAGCTTTTCACGTGTCTTTTCATCCGTTTTGTCGATTGTACTCCAGAATGGGGCAGCCACTACATATGCAGCTTCTTCAAGTGTAAGCTTCTGACGGCGGATCAGATAATCCATTATATATGTAATAACCTCTGTATCTGTCTGAAGAGTACATTTGTAACCGAACATTTCGATAAATCTGCGGTTTGCATCATATGAAGATATTTCACCGTTGTGTACGATAGAATAATCGAGAAGAGCAAACGGATGCGCTCCGCCCCACCATCCCGGCGTGTTTGTAGGATATCTGCCGTGTGCAGTCCAGGAATAACCCTCATATTCGTCAAGACGGTAGAAATATGCAACATCCTCAGGATATCCGACCGCTTTGAACGCACCCATATTTTTGCCGCACGAAAAAACAAAGCATCCCTTGAAAGTTGTGTTAAGTATCATTATGGTCCTTACCATAAATTCTTTTTCATCAAGCTGCGAATCGCTGAGCGTGAATCTTCGCGGCAGTGCGAAGTATCTGTATATAAGAGGCTCATCTGTAATTTTAGGCGTTTTTCTAACGGGTATGCTTTCCGATCTTACTATGTCGAGCTTTTCACGGAGATATTTTTCGCAGTCCGACCTGCATGAATCATCGGTGAAAAATATGTGAAGCGCATAGTAATCTTTATATTCGGGATATATACCGTAAGCGGCGAAGCCTCCTCCGAGACCGTTTGAACGATCGTGCATCGGAATCATACTATTTTTTCTCCTGTTATCTTTGTTCCGTTTCTGGAAATAACGGCGGATATCGCGCACCCGGAGGGGATACGTATCTGACCTTCTTTTTTCATTTTTACCATTCCTTTCTTTGCGGTGCGCGGATATTGCGCGGAAATTCTGAGATGCTCAGCAGATAAATAAAAAAGCAAAGACATTCATTAAACCGGAAGATTACACTTCTGATCCTAATGAACGCCTTTGCTCATTTCTGCTATTCTACTACAAAAAGATCGTTTTGTCAATGGAAAAACAAATTTTTTCTTTGATTTTTTTATTTTATGGTGAAGAATCTGTACTGCTTGTTCGGCTTTTTGATTTTTTTACAATATTATAATACATAAGTTTTTTATGAAAGACAAAGACGGTCATACTTCGATATAAAATAGAAAAAATCGCAAAAAAATAAAAAAATTCAAAAAATGTATTGACAAATCAAAAAAAACGGTGTATACTTTTCAAAGCAAAAGGCAAAGGCGTCTTTGAGATATACTCTCATTGACGCTTTTGTCTTTTATGTTTTTAATTCGAAAGGGAGAATTAAAAACATAAAAGACAAAAGCGTCAATGAGAGT
>CALGZV010000090.1 GCA_937934385.1 uncultured Clostridia bacterium
ACGCAATCAAAGATTGCGGGCGGGTACCCCGGAACCTTGTTGTTTCACAATAAAAAAGAGAAGCATCCTTCTGTGAATGCTTCCCGTAATACTCGTATATCAAGAATCCCTACGTTGGCATTATCCAAATCAGGTTTAACGGGTCGAAGGTCATACCTTCCTCTCAGCCTGTATACAAGCTCCCCTGATATTATTCTGCTGTGATATATTATACACCTTTTTCGGAGGATTGCAATAGTTTTTCTGATTTTTATTTTGTATGCGAGCAAGAAGGTATCGTTTTTATCCTGATCTTTAAAAAAATGCTTGACAAATGTCCGAAATCGTACTATAATACATCGTGCGATTTCGGACAGGGAGGATAATATGAAACCGATCATTATTTCGGAGATAAAAAGATTGAATTATTTAACATCTGAAATTGACTCTGCATATCATGAGGCGGCACTTAAGCTCGGTCTTTCCGACAGTTCCGTCATGATACTTTATACGCTGTGCGAACACGGCGGAGAATGCTTGCTCAGCGACATAACACATATATCAGGTGTAAGCAGACAGACGGTAAATTCTTCATTGAGAAAACTTGAGCAAAGCGGCACTGTAACAACGTCGGCTGTCGACGGAAAGCTGAAAAAAGTATGCCTGACCAACAGCGGCAGAGCCACGGCAGAGAAAACCGCGGGAAGAATAATCGAGATCGAAAATAAGATCTTCAGCTTATGGCCGAAGCAGGATATAGAAACATATCTCGAGCTGTCGCAAAGATATCTTACAATGTTAAAGGATCAGGTAAAGGAGTTATAATGAGGATCAGCCTTTCAGATCATTTCAGCTACGGCAGACTTCTCCGTTTTACGGTGCCGTCAATTATAATGATGATTTTCACATCGGTATACGGTGTTGTTGACGGATTTTTTGTCTCAAATTTTGTCGGTAAAACACCGTTTGCCGCGGTCAATTTTATAATGCCGCTTCTTATGATGCTCGGCTCTTTCGGCTTTATGTTCGGTGCCGGCGGAGGCGCGCTTATTGCCAAAACGCTCGGCGGCGGCGATAACGACAAAGCGCAGAAGCTTTTTTCTATGTTTGTCTATATTACCGCAGGTTTTGGAGTTTTTGTTGCAATTATCGGGACAATATTTATCCGCCCTATAGCGGTGCTTCTCGGCGCTGAAGGGGAAATGCTTGAACAGTGCATTACATACGGGCATATACTTCTTATTGCAATGCCGTTTTATATGCTTCAGTATGAATTTCAGAGCTTTTTTATCACGGCAGAAAAACCGAAGCTCGGACTTGCCGTAACACTCATATCAGGCTTTGCAAATATGATACTTGACGCGCTTTTTATGGCGGTGTTTTCATGGGGAGTCGTCGGGGCGGCTGCTGCAACAGCTATAAGTCAGATAATCGGCGGTGTTGTTCCGATATTATATTTCAGCCGTAAAAATAAAAGCTTGCTGCGCCTCAGAAAAACGGGAATAGATATAAAGGCTTTGCTCAAAGCATGCTCTAACGGCTCGTCTGAACTTATGAGCAATATATCAATGTCTATTGTAAGTATGCTTTACAATATCCAGCTTATGAAATATGCGGGAGAGGACGGAATAGCGGCGTACGGAGTTCTCATGTATGTCTGCATGATATTTATTGCGATATTTATCGGTTATTCGACCGGAATTGCTCCGGTTGTCGGGTATCATTTCGGTGCGGATAACAGATCAGAGCTTAAAAACCTGCGCAAAAAAAGTATTATGTTGATCGCAATTTTTTCGGTATGTATGTTTGTCTTCGCAGAGCTTATGTCGAAAACACTTGCGGCTGTCTTTGTAGGCTATGATGAAGATCTTCTTGCACTGACCGTACGCGCATTCTCGATATATTCTTTCTCGTTCCTTTTTTGCGGTATTTCAATATTCGGCTCGTCGTTTTTTACGGCGCTTAACGACGGACTTACATCGGCGCTTATATCTTTTCTGAGGTCGCTTGTATTTCAGGTCGCGGCGGTCATAATATTCCCGCTTATCTGGAAGACCGACGGAATATGGCTGTCTATAGTTGCCGCTGAGATAATGTCGATCATAGTAACGGTTATCTTTCTGTTTGCAAAAAGAAAAAAGTATGGCTATTGAACATAACCGTAACGGTTTTCTCCGATCGCGTTGATCGCATTTTGAAGCGATCTTGTTCCGGCAATATGTATTCGGCGTTCGGATCACAAATTTTCTTTTAATTTTCTGAAAGTTTTTCAAAAAAACTGTTGACACATAAAAAAACATGTGCTACAATGATGAAACACGGTAGAGGTGCATTGTGTCAAGAGTACCGCGGATGTAAAAGGGGTGACTTCCCGTTGTCCGCAGGAAAGGGGCAGGTGCCGAGGGCAGACTGTTGTCAGGTCTGTACTGGTTTGGGCGAATAAGATCGCTCCGACTGTCGCTTTTGCGGAGAGCTATCATTATTTTTTATAAAAATGATAAAATAAATCTTTTGCAATTATTAGCCGGCCCGTGTGGTCGGCTTTTCGCGTTCCGCTGTTTAATAACAAAGCGAACCGGGCTTATACGAATTAACTTTATTAAATGTTAGAAAGGATATGCATAAATATGAAAAAAACGATATTTAAAGGTATTGCAACTGCTCTTATCACACCGTTCGGCAGCGGCGGCGGTATTGATTACGAAAGATTCGGATCGCTTATCGACTGGCAGATCGACAGCGGCATCAATGCTCTTGTAGTGTGCGGTACAACAGGGGAATCTTCTACTCTTACCGATGACGAACACAGAGAGGCGATCTCGTTTACTGTACGCCGTGCGGCAGGAAGAGTTCCGGTTATCGCCGGAACAGGATCAAACGATACCGCTTATGCCCGCGATCTTACACGCTGTGCATGCGCGGAAGGCGCCGATGCTGTACTGGTCGTTACCCCTTATTATAACAAGGCGACACAAAAGGGACTTGTACAGATGTATACTCAGATCGCTGACGAAAGCTCTGTACCGCTTATACTTTATAATGTACCTTCGCGTACAGGAGTTAATATCGAGCCTGATACATACCGTATTCTTGCCGAGCATGAAAACATTGCGGCAATCAAGGAGGCGGGCGGAAATATTTCAAAGGTCGTTGAGACGATGTCATATGTACACGGCAAACTCGATCTTTACTCGGGAAATGACGATCAGATAGTCCCGATGATGTCGCTCGGCGGTATCGGCGCGATATCGGTTCTCTCAAATGTTATGCCCCGCGAGACCTGTGAAATATGTGAGAAATTTTTTGCCGGCGATATTGCAGGCGCTGCTGCTCTTCAGTACAAATATCATTCGCTTATCAATGCTTTGTTCTCAGAAGTAAATCCGATTCCCGTAAAGGCTGCTATGGCGGCTATGGGATGGTGCGAGAATACTCTCCGTCTGCCCATGACGCCTATGGATGAAGCAAAAGCAGATAAAATGTACGCTATAATGCGCTCGCACGGTCTTATAAAATAAATAATCAGTCTTACAGAAAAGGAATTATATAAATGAAAATAATACTTAACGGTGCAGGCGGCAGAATGGGAAAAGCCGTGTGCCAGCAAGCGGAATCGGGAAGCCGAGATGACAGCATCTGCGCAAAGATAGATAAAATATCTCCGGATATTCAGCTTAAAAGCGTATCCGAATATACAGAGGATGCAGATGTTATTATAGATTTTTCCCATCACAGCGCAACAAAGGAGCTTACAGACTATGCTGTTTCAAGAAATCTTCCGATAGTTATATGTACTACGGGACAGACTGACGAAGATCTTGAGCTGATAAGAAAAGCCGCTGAATCGGTTCCTGTATTTTTCAGCGCTAACATGTCGCTCGGAATTGCCGTGCTTTATAATTTCGCACGCCGCGCGGCAGAGCTGTTTCCTGATGCGGATATAGAGATCGTTGAAGCTCATCATAACCGCAAGCTCGATGCCCCGAGCGGAACAGCCAAGCTTCTATGTGACGGCATATGTTCGGTACGCCCTGACGCAAAGCCGGTATACGGCAGACACGGAATGGCAAAACGCGAGAAAAACGAAATAGGAATGCATTCTCTGCGTATGGGTAATGAGACCGGTATGCATGAGGTTCTTATTTCAACAGATTACCAAACTCTTTCCTTAAAGCACAATGCGCATTCACGTGAGGTATTTGCGGAAGGCGCGATCTCAGCAGCAAGGTTTATCTGCGGAAAGCCTGCCGGGCTCTACGATATGCAGAGCATTCTCGGGAAATAAACAGAAAGAGTAATTTTCAGATTCAGAAAGCGGTCATTATGAAAATAAATTTCACAAAGATGCACGGCATCGGAAACGATTATATTTATGTCAATTTATTTCAAGAACATTTCGACAACCCATCCGGCCTTGCAATCGCCGTCAGTGACCGCCATTTCGGAATCGGCGGGGACGGTCTGATCACCATCGGCCCCTCCGCCCGGGCGGATTTTGCTATGCAGACGGACTTGTCATGATTTGCCGGTCGGATATTGCTGACGCTAAAATGCGCATGTTTAATGCGGACGGCAGCGAGGGCAGGATGTGCGGAAACGCGATCAGATGTGTCGGTAAATATCTGTACGACAACGGAATATGCAAAAAGAAAGATATCTCGGTAGAAACTCTCAGCGGAATCAAGTATCTCACTCTTTTTACCGACGAGTGCGATTGCGTCAGTGATGTTATTGTGGATATGGGCACAGCCTCATTTGCCCCTGAGTCAATTCCCGTGCTTACCGAAAGTGAGCTTGTCGACGGAGAGGTGAGCGTTGACGGAAAAAAGTACAAAATGACGGCGGTATCCGTGGGAAATCCGCACTGTATAATAAGGGTTGACGATCCGTCCGTACTTAATCTTGAAAAAGACGGTCCGGCATTTGAAAACAATCCGCTGTTTCCCGAGCGTGTTAACACTGAATTTATAAGCATAGTCGGCGATAATGAAGTAAAAATGCGTGTGTGGGAGCGCGGAAGCGGTGAAACATGGGCATGCGGAACAGGCGCGTGCGCTGTTACAGCGGCGTGTGTAAAAAACGGCTGGTGCAAAGCTGATTCTCCGGTTACCGTACATCTTGTTGGCGGAGATCTCGAAATAGTATGCTCCTCCGATTATAAAATCACAATGAAAGGACCTGCCGCAAAAGCATACGACGGGGTATTCGATTATGAAGATCAGAATAAATGAAAATTATCAGAATGTTAAACAGAGCTATCTGTTCTCGGAGATAGGACGCCGCGTCAGGGAATACAGCGCACAGAATCCGGATAAAGCCGGAAAGATCGTTCGTCTCGGGATTGGAGATGTAACGCTTCCGCTTCCCGGAGTTGTTGTAGACGCTATGGAAACAGCTGTACGGGAGATGGGAAAAGCCGAGACGTTCAGAGGCTATCCCCCGGAATATGGGTATGATTTTCTCAGAGAGGCTATTGCTTCGCACTATAACGATTTCGGAGTTCGTGTATCTGCTGATGATATATTTGTATCTGACGGTGCAAAAAGCGATGTAGGAAATATTGTTGATATACTGGGAGATAACACAGTATATATTCCTGATCCTGTATATCCCGTATATCTTGATACAAACATTATGAGCGGAAATAATGTCATCTTTATGGAAGGCTCTGAAGCAAACGGATTTCTTCCTATGCCTGACGGAATCGAGTGTGAAGGCGCAGTATTTTATATTTGTTCTCCCAATAATCCGACAGGCGCGGTATACAGCAGAGAGCAGCTTGAGAAATGGGTGGATTTTGCAAATTCTACAGGTTCACTTATAATTTTTGATTCCGCATATGAGGCGTTTGTAACAGGCGATTATCCGCACAGTATTTATGCGATCCCAGGTGCAGAGCGCTGCGCAGTCGAGATATGCTCATTCTCAAAAATGGCGGGCTTTACTGGAACACGCTGCGCATGGAGTGTATTTCCTGAAACACTTGAAGCCGGAGGAACGAGTCTCAAAGCGCTTTGGAAGCGCCGTCAGGCAACAAAATTCAACGGTGTTTCATATCCGGTTCAGAGAGCGGCAGAAGCTTCGCTGAGCAAAGAAGGTATGAAGCAGTGCATGGAAAATATAGCATACTACATGGAGAATGCACGTATGCTAACTGAGCTGCTTGATAAAAAGAATATAAGTTATACGGGCGGCGCGCTCTCGCCCTATGTATGGCTTAAATGTCCGTGCGGAATGGGATCGTGGGAATTTTTCGATATGCTTCTTGAAAAGGCGCAGGTAGTCGGAACCCCGGGAGAGGGCTTCGGAAGCTGCGGAGAGGGATATTTCCGTCTCACGTCGTTCGGCTCAAGAGAGGCAACAGCGGAAGCTGTACGCCGTCTCGATGCATTGCTGTAAAGCTTATGCGCCCAATTAAATAAAAAATGTAAAACGGTTTGCGGTTTCTGTCGGCATATAGACGCTGCGGCCGCAAACCGTTTCCCGTACTTGGGGAGGAAAGGTAAAATTTTATGCTTCATAATAACGTAGGAATAAATGATGCGGGACATCTTACTTTCGCCGGAAGAGATACGACCGAGCTGTGCGAAAAATACTCAACACCTCTCATGCTTATGGATGAAAACCGCATAAGAGAGAACTGCCGCACATATATTTCAGCTATGAAAGAATTCATGGGAGAGGAAAGCCGTCCGCTTTTTGCGAGCAAAGCATGCTGTTTTAAGCAGATATACCGTATTATCGCAGAAGAGGGTATGTGTACCGATATCGTATCTCCCGGAGAACTTTACACCGCCTGCGCGGCAGGATTCCCGATGGAAAATGCCTTTTTCCACGGCAACAACAAGACCGACGCTGACATTGAGTATGCGATGGATTGCGGTGTAGGTTATTTTATTGTAGATAACCGCGAGGAGCTTGATGCTGTAAATAATGAGGCGTCTCTCCGCGGAACAGTTCAGAATATACTGCTCCGTTTAACGCCCGGCATTGATCCGCATACGCAGGAAAAAATATCAACCGGAAAGGTGGACTCAAAATTCGGAACCGCTATTGAGACCGGACAGGCTGAGGAGCTGTGCCGCTATGCACTGACACTTAAAAATGTCTGCCTTAAGGGTTTTCACTGTCATATCGGTTCGCAGATATTTGAATATAAGCCGTTCAGCGATGCTGCTGAAATAATGCTTAAATTCATAAAGAAGCTAAAAACCGATTACGGATATACTGCGGAAATGCTCAATCTCGGAGGCGGATTCGGCGTAAGGTATGTCGAGAGCGATCCGGTTATCGATTACCGTGAGAATATAAAGGGGCTTGCCGGAGAGATAAAAGCGCTTTGCGCAGAGCTTGATATAGCTCAGCCGACGATTCTTATGGAGCCGGGACGCAGCATTGTGGCCGACGCAGGAATGACTCTTTACACAGCAGGAAGCGTCAAGACTATAACAGGTTATAAAAGCTATGTTTCTATAGACGGCGGAATGACAGACAACCCCCGTTTTACGCTTTACGGATCTGAGTATACGGTTATAAACGCAAGCAAAGCCGACGCTCCGTGCGATTTTACCGCAACTATTGCAGGCCGTTGCTGCGAGAGCGGTGACATTATTCAGGAGGATGTTGCTCTTGCAAGGCCTGAGCGAGGCGATAACATAGCCGTACTTGTGACCGGAGCATATAACTATGCTATGGCGTCCAACTATAACAGGATACCCCGTCCTCCGATCGTAATGATACGTGAAGACGGAACCGAATATGTTGCAGTAGAGCGAGAGACCTATGAGGATCTCTGCCTGAGGGAACTGTAAGGACAAGCTCATAATTATAATAATTTATCCGCAGATTTCTGCTTTTCGGGGGAAAATTTGTCCTGAGAAAAGTTATCTTTAAATTTTAATAAAATTGTATTGATGAATAAGAGCCCGACGAATACCCCGGAACCTTGTTGTATCAACAATAAAACCGTATCTTACGTTTTGTATTATCGTAAGATACGGTTTTTGTTTTTCGTGGAATTCACTGCTTTGAGATCAGTCCGTCTATAAACTGTTTTGCGGCGCGTGCAGAACGTGTGCTTCGTGCGAGCGCAAAGCGCTCGGCAGCAGCGTCGAGTTCTTCACGGCTGCATGTAATTCCGTTTGTTTCTGCAAGGTGATGGACGATATCAAGATATGTATTCTTGTCAGGACGGGAGAAGGTAAGCTGGATACCGAAACGCTCGGAAAGGGATATGATCTCCTGCATCGTATCGTTTCTGTGAATATCGTCTCCTTCGCGGTCCGAGAACTTTTCCTTGACAAGATGTCTGCGGTTGCTCGTCGCGTAGATAACGACGTTTTGCGATTTTGCAGATACAGATCCTTCAAGCATGGCTTTCATAGCGCTGAAATTGTCATCATCCTTTGCAAATGAAAGATCGTCTATGAAAAGAATGAATTTCAGCGGATTTGCAGTAAGCTCGTCAAGAATCGACGGTATCTCGTGAAGCTGCTCTTTGCGGACTTCGAGAATCCTGAGTCCCTCTGAGTACAGCTCGTTCACGACAGCTTTGATCGTTGACGATTTGCCCGTTCCTGCGTCACCTGTCAGCAGAATATTAGCGGCAGGCTTTCCGTCAAGCAATGCCTTTGTGTTATCAAGAATGATCTTTTTTTCATATTCATAGTCTACAAGATCGGTAAGATGTGTGGAATCCGGATTTTTGACCGGAACTATACGTTTATCCTGATCAATATAGAACATGTGGTAGCGTGCATATATCCCGTATCCGTATTTGCCGATATTCTCTGCGCGGTGAAAATAGCTTTTGCAGAGATCGTTAGGGCTATTGTTCCATCCCGGAAGCGCTCCTTTCCAGTCAAGTCCTGCACGAAGCTTTTCTGGCGTAAGCTCTGCTGTTTCCTGAAGTGTTTTCAGCTCCTCCCTGAGGCTTTCGCGAACCTTATCTGACGGCGTTTCTCCTTTTCCGATAGCTTTGATAAAGCAATTTTCATCATCGTTTACAAGACTTTTTATGTATTCTCCGAGGTCATCCGTACCCGAATTGTACAACCTCGAAACAAATTCAGAATAAGCATAAACTGTATTTGCATCATCAGCGCCATGCATTGCCGCACTGAGATAATCAGTGAGTCCTTTCACGACAGGATCGGAAAGGAGCGCTCGAAATACAGACAAAGAATTAAGACGTATTGACAGACAGTATAAATCGTTATTCATGGCAGGTCTCTGTTTCAGTTCAGGATTGCACCCTCTGCGCCGCTTGAAACAAGAGATGCGTAGCGCTTGAGATATCCGGAAAGCTCTTTTGTTTTAGGAACGAACGACGCCATACGAGCGGCGATCTCACTCTCATCAACTTTAAGTTCGAGTTTATTTTCTGGTATATTTATGCTGATAATATCGCCTTCCTGTACAAGACCAATATTACCACCAGCAGCAGCTTCAGGAGAAACATGACCAATACTAGCACCTCTTGATGCACCGCTGAAACGACC
>CALGZV010000091.1 GCA_937934385.1 uncultured Clostridia bacterium
CCGCCGATATCGCCGAGACCTACTGTAAGTACGACAGCATCTTTAAGAGTACGTACCTCACCGCGGTCTGCCCAGCTGCATGTTCTCATATTGTCACGGTAAAGATGCAGTTTTTTATAAAGACAGAGCAGCGCGGCAAGCATATGCTCTGAAACAGCGAGTCCGAATGCTCCGGTCGCATTTGTGATTATAACATTATCGGGAAGCTCGCCGCGGATCGAATACGGTTCCGTTCCGGCGGTGCAGAGCTGAAGCAGACGCAGACAATCCGATTTTTTCAGCGCAGTTATAGGCGCGCCGCCTATAACGATCTCTGATTTCGAGGAAAGTCTCTCTATCACTGAGGAATCCTGTGAATTTGCGAAAGTAAAGCTGAAATCGGGAGCTGCCTTGCGGAACCGTGATCTCAGCACTTTGTCAGCCGGAAGAAGAACAAGTGCATTTCTGCCCGTATGTTCATACTTGCAGATTACAGGCGAAGCCGGGTGAGGTGACGGCCGGCCGGTATTTCCTTTTACGATACGGATTATATCCGGGTAGTCCCGCGCCTGATATGTCGGAATAACATCGGTATCGTTAGGTATAAGATGAGGATTATACCAACAGGACGTTATTTTTGCATTATTTCCTCCGCGGATATCGCTCGAAAGGGAATCGCCTATTATAATGGTTCGTGAAGGATCAAAATCAGGTATTTTTGAGAAAACAGCGTCAAAATATTGTTTGTCCGGTTTTGCGTATCCGATCTGCTCGGAAACGAATATGTCGCTTATATATTTCGGAAAAGGCGATGCTTCATATCGTTTCATCTGTGTCTGCATAACTCCGTTTGTTACGATATAAAGTCTTGCAGACTCGGACAGCTCGCGGCAGAGCGATTCTGCGCCCGGAAAGAGTATGCATTGCTCTCCGAGAAAGCCGCAGTAATCTTTGTTAAGTCCTGCCGCATCGTCGTTTAATCCGGAAGAATTTATCAGCCTCCGAAATCGTTCTGTCAGAAGCTCGAGCTTTGTTATTCTTCCTTTTTCAAGTTCCTTCCAAAGGCTTTTATTTATTTCATGGTAACGGTCATATATATCGTTTGAAAAAGGCAGGGAATGTTTTTCGAACGTGCATTTCAGCGCGTTGTATTCTGACATATCAAAGTCAAAAAGTGTTTCGTCGGCATCGAGCAGAATAATGTCGTATTTCATTTTTATATACCTTTCTCTGAGCTTATTTTTGACG
>CALGZV010000092.1 GCA_937934385.1 uncultured Clostridia bacterium
CCTTTCTATTCATGTATAGAGTGGAGCATAGACGATCCGGAGGATCGTGTGCATCCCAAGCAGGATTTCAATACGAATTTTATTACCGGACGCGGAAGCCTCCTCGCCGGGCTTATGCTCGGACTGACAAAAATATGTCCGTGGAAAGGCGGAATAGATTCAGATATATCCGAATGGCTCGGAGAAAATATCGTGCTTCCGGAGGGATGGGAACGTATTACAGTAGGAAAAATGTATATAAAAGGGAAGGCATACCGTGCAATTGCCGAAAACGGAGCTAAGCATACTGTTCTTGAAGAAATAAAGTAAAACTAATATTTATAAATTATAAACAGAAACAAAAAGCACCGCAGAGATTAGAAACTCTGCGGTACTTTTTCAGTGGTTATAATCAAAATTACAGTGCTTTAAAAATTCACGTGCGATAAGCGTTGCGCCTACACCGTTGGGATGAATACGATCCCACGCGATCGAGCTTGAATGATGAAATGCAAAGTATTTATCAAACATTTCCTGGAGATCAACATACTCACAGTTATATTCATCTGCAAGTTTTTTGCATATTGCACGGTAATCATCCATTTTCGCACGCATAGGATCTTCTGTGAGCGGTTCCATATAGTATGGAGAGAGAATAAAGATTTTCTTAACTGCATTCCGTGTACGTCTGATCATTTCACGAAGATTGCTTTCGTATTCCGGTAGCATTACTGCTATATCAGGGAACGCAGGCATATCAAACTGTCTCCATACATCGTTTCCGCCGATACATATGCTGACATAATCGGGATTCTGATCAAGTATGTCACGGTCCCATCTTGCAAGCAGATCCCGGCTGGTATTTCCGCTGATACCCGCATTTGTAATTCTCACGGGAGTTTCCGGATAAAAAGCGTAGATCATATTCATAGCTGTACGAACATAACCGTCTCCGAGATTATTTCCCGCTGAGGTTGAGCATCCCATGTCTGTAATGGAATCTCCTGCAAAAACGATGTGATCCATTTTTTCAAAAATCATATAAGTAATATACCTTTCATAAAACAATACAGCGGTAAATATTATTTTTTATCAAGAGCGTTTAACATTTCAACTCGTTTGGTATGACGTCCGCCTTCGAATTCAGTATTTATGAATACGTCAACAAGATCGGTTGCAACGCCTATACCGACTACACGTGCGCCGAAACAAAGAACATTTGCATCATTGTGTGTGCGCGTAAGACGGGCTGAAAATGTGTCAGAGCAGCACGCTGCACGGATTCCTGTATGTTTGTTAGCGGCCATGCTCATGCCGATACCTGTTCCGCAGACGAGAATTCCGCGCTCGGTTTCGCCGCTCTGAATAGATGAGCAGAGAGCGTGAGCAAAATCAGGGTAGTTTACAGAATCAGTCGGGTTATTTGTTCCGAAATCAATGAATTCAATTCCGCGATCTTCAAGATGTTTTTTGATCTCTTCTTTAAGGTTATATCCGGCGTGGTCTGATGCAATTGCAATTTTAATATTCATGATAAAATTACTCCTTTTAGTTATTAAGCAGTTTTTATTTTTCAGTCTTTTTCTCCCCGAAGCTCGCGCTCTGCCTGCGAAGGACGCAGATATACCGGATTAAGCTCGGTATCAGATACGGCAGAGCCTTCAAGGATACGGTCGTATGCACAAAGTGCTACCGCATATGCGTTCGGACAGATAAGAGATTGCGGCGCAAGCAGGATACTCCGATATTTATCGGGATCATTTGATATTATCTTTTCAAACGCCGCTGTTCCGTCACCGCACAGAAATACTTTTTTTTCATTTTGCGCAAGCTCATCGGCGAGCTGTTTTACCGATATCATTCTGTCATCGCATATACGTGAAGGGGGATTCGATTTGCCGAGCGAGAACAGAGCATTGTAAACATTTCCGCGTCTGCAGTCGATTACAGGGGAGGCAATAAATCCTTCATAAAAACGGTCAAAGCCGTATGCAAGCGCTTCGAGCGAAGATATGCCAACGCATTTTTTATTTGATGAAAACGCAAGCCCTTTTATGGTAGCGGCGCCTATACGTATTCCCGTGAACGATCCGGGACCGACCGTACATGCAAATGCGTCTATATCGCTTACCGTATATCCGCAGCTTTTAAGAAGCTCCTCTGCCATAGGAAGCAATATTTCACTGTGCTTTTTTTCTGCATTTTTTGTATATAAGGCGATAAGCTCACGGTCTTCGGTTATCGAAGCGCTGGCCGTTTCAGTACTGCATTCAATGGAAAGAATCTT
>CALGZV010000093.1 GCA_937934385.1 uncultured Clostridia bacterium
CCGGACGATACAAGAATCATTGACACGGGAAAAGGTTTTCTCGGATTTCACCGTCTTGCTATTATGGGACTTACCGAAGAGGGAATGCAGCCATTTGAACTGGGCGGAAGCTATGCCGTCTGCAACGGAGAGATATACGGCTTTTCATCGATGCGCAAGGAACTGTGCGATAAAGGATACAGCTTTGCAAGCGACAGCGACTGCGAGATAATTCTTCCGCTTTACCGTGAATACGGAACAGAGATGTTCGGTATGCTTGATTCGGAATTTGCAATGATAATTTATGACGGAGAAGCAGGAGAGTATATTGCCGCGCGCGATCCGATCGGTATACGTCCGCTTTATTACGGATACGCTCAGGACGGCGCAATAATGTTTGCGAGCGAGCCGAAAAATCTTGTCGGACTTTCGGATAAGATAATGCCTTTTCCTCCCGGACATTATTACAAATCAGGTAAATTTATATGCTACAGTGATATTTCAAAAGCTTCGTGTGTATGCAGCGACTCACTTGAAACGGTATGCATGAACATACATGACAAGCTTGTTGCAGGAGTTGAAAAACGACTTGTTTCCGATGCAAAGGTCGGTTTTTTGCTGTCAGGAGGTCTTGATTCATCACTTGTCTGCGCTATAGCGGCAAAGAAAAGCGAAAAGCCTATACATACATTTGCAATCGGTATGAGCGGTGATGCAATCGATCTTAAATATGCAAAACAGGTGGCCGATCATATCGGCAGTGATCACACAGAAGTTATCATATCAAAAGAAGATGTTCTCTCTGCTCTTGAAACTGTTATTGAGCTTCTCGGAACTTACGATATTACGACTATACGCGCAAGCATGGGAATGTACCTTGTATGCAAGTATATCCACGAACATACAGATATACGTGTGCTTCTCACCGGAGAGATATCGGATGAACTGTTCGGTTATAAATATACCGATTTTGCGCCTAGTGCGGAGGCATTTCAGCAGGAATCGGAAAAGAGGATCAGAGAACTTCATATGTATGATGTTCTCCGCGCGGACAGATGTATTTCCGTAAACTCGCTTGAAGCCAGAGTGCCGTTCGGAGACCTTGATTTTGTCAGATATGTGATGAGCGTCGATCCCAAGATCAAGCTTAACAGTTACGGAAAAGGTAAATATCTTCTCCGTCATGCATTTGAAGGAGATCTTTTGCCGCAGGAGATCCTGTGGCGCGAAAAAGCAGCGTTTTCGGATGCAGTGGGACATTCTCTTGTTGATGATCTTAAAGAATATGCCGAGAGCTGCTATACAGAGTCAGAGTTTGAAAAACGCTGTGAAAAATACTCTCACGCAAGACCTTTTACCAAGGAATCGTTGCTTTACCGTGAAATATTTGAAAAGCATTATCCCGGTCAAAGCGGAATGATAGTTGATTTCTGGATGCCTAATAAATCCTGGGAAGGCTGTAATGTAAACGATCCGTCGGCACGCGTTCTTTCGAACTACGGTGACAGCGGAAAATAATTATTTACAAATCGGTTTAACAGATATATAATATTAGTTAATAGGAATTGTCTGCACCGGAAAGTCAGACTGTAAGCAAAAATCGTATTTTATATTGATAGGGGAGAAGACATTATGACCAAGTATATTTTTGTAACAGGCGGAGTTGTCTCCGGACTCGGGAAGGGAATCACTGCTGCATCGCTCGGCAGACTTTTGAAATCAAGAGGACTAAAAGTTGCTGCTCAGAAGCTTGATCCGTACATAAATGTCGATCCCGGTACGATGAGCCCGTTTCAGCACGGCGAGGTTTTTGTCACTGACGACGGAACCGAAACCGATCTTGATCTTGGACATTATGAGCGCTTTATCGACGAAAATCTCAGCGTAAACTCTAATGTTACAACCGGAAAGGTGTTCTGGAACGTTCTGACCAAGGAGCGCCGCGGCGAATATCTCGGTCAAACCGTGCAGTATATCCCGCACATTACCGACGAGATTAAAAGTCGGATTTACAAGTCGGCCAACGATTCGGGGGCGGACGTGTGCCTGGTGGAGATCGGCGGCACGGTCGGCGATATCGAGTCTCAGGTTTTTTTGGAGGCGGCAAGGCAGGTCGGTCATGAAATGGGACCGGGAAATTGTCTGTTTATCCATGTAACGTT
>CALGZV010000094.1 GCA_937934385.1 uncultured Clostridia bacterium
GAAACAGCTATGCGTGTGATAGAAATCGAAAGTGAAATGCGCGAAAATGCAGATATGAAAGCAAAAGAAATTATATCTCTTGCTATTCAGCGCTGCGCTGCCGATTACTCTTCGGAAACAACAGTCTCTGTTGTTCCGTTGCCCAGCGACGATATGAAGGGACGTATTATCGGACGCGAAGGCCGCAATATCCGCACAATTGAAACACTCACAGGAGTTGATCTGATAATTGATGATACACCTGAAGCAATAACTCTTTCAAGTTTCGATCCGGTTCGCCGTGAGGTAGCACGTATCGCCCTCGAAAAGCTCATTACAGACGGACGTATACATCCGTCACGAATCGAGGAAATGGTCGAAAAAGCAAAGCGTGAAGTTGATATAGCCATTAAACAGGCCGGTGAACGCGCAACGTTTGATACCGGTATTCACGGTCTCAACAATGAGCTTATTAAGATTCTCGGACGACTCAAATTCCGTACAAGCTACGGTCAGAATGTCCTCGTTCACTCTATCGAAGTCGCTCATCTCAGCGGAATTATTGCCGATGAACTCGGCGTTGACAGTACTCTTGCAAAACGTGCAGGATTGCTCCACGATATCGGTAAGGCAATGACTCAGGAAGTCGAGGGATCGCACATTCAGCTCGGTGTTGATATTGCACGTAAATATAAAGAAAACAAGGATGTTATCCACGCGATCGAAGCGCATCATAACGATGTTGAGCCGCGCACTATCATAGCAATGATCGTACAGGCAGCCGATGCCATTTCCGCAGCACGCCCCGGCGCACGCCGCGAAGATCTTGACAACTACATCAAACGCCTGCAAAAACTCGAAGAAATTTCGGAAAGCTTTGACGGCGTTGAAAAGGCATATGCTATCCAGGCAGGACGCGAAATCCGAATTATGGTCAAACCAGAAGAAGTCAACGACGAGCAGATGGTGCTTGTTGCCCGCAATATCGTTAAAAAGATTGAGTCGGAACTTGAGTATCCCGGTCAGATCAAGATAAACGTTATTCGCGAAAGCAGAGCTATAGATTACGCGAAATAATCATAGCCAATAATGCTTGACAAAGCATATAATGCCCCTTTTTACAAAATCTCTCATTGAAGGCAAAGTTCCTCCGTGGGGCAGACGGTTTGTAATAAGGGGTTTTTTCGTTGAAAGTTTCCGCCAAAGTAAATTAAAAAAGTTAAAACATATTTTATAGAAAGCGTAAAAACAGCTATGAAGAAAGATTCATTTAAAATACTTGCTCTCGGAGACATCGTAAGCCCCGGCGCTGTTGATGCGCTTTCCGAGCGTCTGTGGCCTTTCCGCAAAGAGCATGAAATCGACTGTGTTATTGCAAACGGTGAAAACGCCTGCGTAGGAAACGGACTTGATCCCGCAACCGCGAAACGAATTCTCTCCGCAGGAGTCGATGTTATTACAACCGGAAATCATATATGGAAGAAAAAAGAAATGCACAAATGGCTTGACGAAGAGCATCCCGTGCTTCGCCCCGCCAATTATCATGTGACTGCGCCGGGTGAGGGCTACAAAATATTCAACATAGACGGCTACCGTATACTTGTAATAAATATTCTCGGAGTCATATATATGGATCCTCTCGAAAACCCGATCAGATGTATTTCGAGAATACTCGATTATTATAAAGGAAAGTATGATTTTGCTGCTTTAGACATACATGCAGAGGCAACGTCAGAAAAAATAGCAATAGGACGCTGTTTTGACAGCCGCATATCTGTTGTTTTCGGTACACATACACATGTGCAGACAGCTGACGAATGCGTCCTTCCGGGAGGAACCGGATATATTACCGACCTCGGGATGTGCGGTCCTGACGATTCGGTACTCGGAGTTCGGACAGACAAAATAATTGAGAAACTGTCTACGTCAATGCCTGTCAGATTTGAATTTGCCGGTGGTCATGTGACACTGCACGGTGCGGTTTTTGATATTGACACAGGAAATTCTTTCCGTGTACGTAATGTAGAGCGGATAGCCATCGGATAAACAACCTATTCATCAACGTACGCATATCTACGATGATTTATTTTTAATTAACCGTCTGTTCCAGATACAGTAACAGACTTATATTATAATTATTTAAACCGTAAATACAGGCGGTATAAGGGATACAAACCGCCGTTAAAGAAGAAAGGAAGCTTTCGCATTTCCGAAAGCAACGGTCGCAAAAGAATGAAAACATCTTTTCTCAGATGGATGATAGAACACGGAGAGCTTGACAGTAAGCTTGCAGAGCTTTACGGCGAAGAAGCTGTTGAAGATCAGCGATACAGATATATCCGCGCGATAGACGAATTCTCGATAAACTTTGATTCGGATTGTAAGGATCGTGATATTTATCTTTTCTCTGTTTCCGGGCGAAGCGAGATATGCGGAAATCATACGGATCATAACTGCGGACTTGTCATAGGATGTGCCGTAAATCTTGATCTCATTGCAGTCGCCTCTCCCACAAGCAACCGGGTAATAAATCTTAAAAGCGCCGGATATCCGCTCGATACTGTTTTCTTCGATAAGCTGTCTCCGTCAGACTGTAATAAATTCTCCTCGTCAGCTATTATCGCCGGAATATGCTCCGGATTTGAAAAATGCGGCTATGCTCTCGGAGGCTTTGATGCATACACAACAAACAATGTATACAAAGGATCAGGCCTTTCGTCATCTGCCGCATTTGAAGTAGCGGTAGGCACAATAATGAGCTGTCTGCACAACAATGGTAATATCGATCCCGTTGAAATAGCAAAAATATCTCAGTATGCCGAGCGAGAATTCTTCGGAAAGGCGTGCGGCCTTATGGACCAGGCAGTTTGCGCGATCGGCGGACTTGTAATGATCGATTTTGAAAAAGAAGATGAACCTAAAATCGAAAAACTCAACGCTGATATTTCAAAATACGGATACAGCATGTGTATAACAAACACAGGAGGTAATCATGCCAATCTGAGCGACGATTACAGCGCAGTTCCCGCGGAAATGAAAAAGGTTGCCGGATTTTTCGGAAAAAATGTTCTTAGGGGACTTACGATAGAACAACTCATCTGTAAAATACCGGAGCTTCGCGATTTTGCAGGTGACAGAGCGATACTGCGCGCAATGCATTTTATAGAAGAAAACGACCGTGTTACCGCGCTCAAAACAGCAATGGAAGGCGGCGATATGCCTGCGTTTATCGGAACGATTCTCGATTCTGGACGTTCATCGTATCAGCTTCTGCAAAATATATATTCGAATAAAGCTCCCGAGCAGCAGGGTATATCCCTTGCGCTCGCAGTTACCGAGCTTCTTCTGAAAGACAAAAAATCGGCATGGAGAGTACACGGAGGAGGATTTGCGGGAACAATTCAGGCCTTTGTTCCGAACGAATACACCGAGCATTACCGTCAGGGAATGGACGCTGTATTCGGAAAAGGCGCATGTACAGTAATGAGAACGCGTAATGTCGGAGCCGTCAGACTTGCCTGATTAT
>CALGZV010000095.1 GCA_937934385.1 uncultured Clostridia bacterium
TAAACAGCGAGCTTAATTCCTTTGCGATTCAGCTCTGTAAGCACTTCATATAATCCGTCATAAAGTCTTGTCATATCACAATAATGCGACGAATAATATCTGTCATACAGTTCCACACACCGCTCAAGTTCGGCATTATCATCCTTAACGCCGTCCGGAAGTGCGCCTCTTATCAATTCATAAACCCCGCCGTTTATATTTCTGAGTATCTCCACGTCGGTACGGCACGGATAACCGTTCTCGGAAAGCATGGCGTTGACCGAAGCCGAAATATCCGGAAACGTATTTGCAATTGTTCCGTCAAGATCAAATATTACAGCTTTATAACCGATTTTTTTGCTTATATGCATGCTTATATCCTTTCTTTCTGCCAGTATATTATATGATAAAGCAATGTGACAAAAAAATCAATAGTTTTTTAATTTTATTTACATATAATGTTGACAAATATTCAAAAAGATGTTATTATAAAAAACAAAATAACTGAAAACCTAAACAGGGGGGCTGCTGTAGAGCGGCTGAGATGAAATACCGCATGTATTCACTCCCTTTTAACCTGATATGGATAATGCCGGCGTAGGAAGTTTAGATTCAAAAATAAAAACTTACTGTATATTGTATATGTTTTATTTACGAAATAAAATTTACCGCGCCGATATGGCGCGGTTTTCTGTTATTACAGATTCTAATATAAATTTTAAGGAAGATTTGCTGTATGTCTAAAACCAAATCAAAAACAATGACGCTTGTAACCTGCGCACTTCTCGTCGCTCTGGCGACCGCTCTTTCATTCGTTAAACTATGGGAATCGCCTCTCGGAGGAGCAGTTACCCTGTTTTCAATGGTACCGATACTGATGATCGGATTCTTATACGGACCGTCCTGGGGTTTTGCTTCCGCATTTGTTTACTCTGTTCTCCAGCTTATATTCGGACTTTCCACAGTAGCATATGTTCCCACACCTGCCGGAATAGCCGCATGTGTTCTTCTGGACTACATCGTTCCGTTTACTCTTCTCGGAATTTCCGGATTCTTCCGAAAAAAAGACAAAACCACGTCACTGCCGCTGATAATAGCCGGATCGTTTACCGCATGCGCAGCACGCTTCCTTTCACACTTTCTCAGCGGAGGCATAATCTGGTATGAAATAACGAAAAACGGGGCATGGAACGATTATGTATTCAAATACTCCAAATGGATTTACTCTCTGATATATCAGGCAATATATCTTGTTCCTGAGACTGTACTTGTTCTTGTTGCAACGCCTGCAGTAATATACATCATAAAGACTGTCTCAAAAAATAAAGTAAAATAATTTTTAACGCGTCAGTTTAATCTGACGCGTTTTTCATGAATAAAATTCAAATTTTTCCGTAACCCTAAAAAAAACATTCAAAATATATTGAACTATTTATAAAAATAGGTTATAATATTTAAATATCTGATTTTATATCATTTCAATAACATCACAGGAGATTTTTATAAAATGCAACGCGAGATTCCCTTTTTACCTGCAGATATTCTGATTCCCGGATACGGTCATGAATTTTTTTCTACTATAGCATGCGATCAGTTTACATCCGAACCGAAGTACTGGGAAAAAGTATCCGCAATAACCGACGGAAAACCGTCGGCGTATCATATAACCCTGCCTGAAATATATCTCTCCGATAATAACGATAAATACATATCTGCGATCAACAAAGAAATGCGGAATTATCTTGAAAACGGCTATTTCACAGAATATAACTCTATGATATATGTCGAGCGTACACTTCCCTGCGGAAAGATCCGCCGCGGTATCGTCGGAGCTATTGACCTTGAAAAATACGACTACACTCCCGGATCAGAAGCTTTGATCAGAGCCACAGAAGGAACGGTACCGGAAAGAATCCCGCCGAGAGTTAAAATAAGAAAAGATGCTCCGCTCGAGCTTCCCCATGTCATGCTTCTTATAGACGACCCGTATAAAACCGTTATAGAACCGCTTACATCACGTTCTTTAGATACAATATATGACTTTGATATGATGACAGGAGCAGGCCGCCTTAAAGGCAAGCTCATTCCGAAACCGACACAGGATACAATCAATTCAGCATTGAAAGCACTTGCGGGTGATGCAAAAAATCCTCTGCTGTTTGCTGTCGGAGACGGAAATCATTCTCTTGCAACCGCTAAAGAATGTTACATAAACAATCCTAACCCCAAAAACAGATACGCCCTTGCAGAAATCGTGAATATTCACGATTCCGCACTCAGCTTTGAACCTATATACCGTGTTGTTTTCGGAGCTGACACTAAAGATCTTGCCGAAAAGGTTCAGAAGTATTTTGAACAACACAATCCTTCCGAATGCAGTTCAACAATGTCAATAATATCGGCAAATAAAGAAATCATAGTCCCGTGTCCCTCTTTTCCTGTCGGGGAACTGCAGCAATTCCTCGAAAAGTACATCCGTGCAAATCCGGGAACCTCTATCGACTATATCCACGGTCTTGAATCAATCCGTAATCTGGCAAAAAATGATGGTGCCGTAGGCTTCATATTCGAAGGAATATCAAAGAACGATCTCTTCCCTTACATAAAAGAACACGGTGTGCTTCCGAGAAAATCCTTCTCAATGGGAGAAGCCCTCGACAAACGTTTTTATATGGAATGCAGAAAAATAAAATAATATCAAAGCAAGCTTTTCTCCAAAAAAGAAAAGCTTGCTTTTTATTCAGATATTTTCAGCTTCCGCCCGCCGTATTTTACAAAAATCCACAAGAAAGTTAAAAAAGTCATTTACGTTTTCATTATTGAGTTTATTGTTCTTTTTTGTTATGACTATATCCCGTGCGCCGGTCAGATTATCAATAGCGATCAGTTTTACTCTGTCGCTGTCGATCCGTCCCCATGTAAATTCGGGCCAGAAGCCTATTCCGAGATTTGCAGCTATCATATTTTTGACAGCGACAGGACTGTCACTTTCAAATATTATCCTCGGCTTTATTCCGCAATGGCGGCACAGTCTGTCACATATATAACGGAATTGCTTTGATCCAAGCAAGCTTATAAAACCTTCTTCCGACGTCTCACTGAGCGATATACTGCTCCGCTTTCCGAATTTTCCGTCAGACGGCACGGCAAGAAAAATTCTCTCCTCACATACAAAACTGTCATGTTCCGATTCCGGTGATCTCGAGTCAGACAGCTTTGTTGTCACCTCTATATCGAAAATGTCTCCTCCTGTATTCTGTAAAAGCTTGAAATTAATATTTTCATGACTGCTTTTATATGCAATAACGGCATCGGTAACCATAGATGACGCAGCAAGAACGTTAATATGGATAGTTTCATTGCTGATATTCGCCATTGTGCGAAGCATATCCGGCAAATCGTCAAGCTGCTTTATGATAGGAAGAAGCTGATCTCTTGCACATTCACCGTACTCGGTAAGCACGATATTTCTTCCCTTATGCATAAAAAGCGGGACACCGAGATCCTGTTCCAGTCTTCTTATAGACTGCGAAAGCGCAGGCTGAGCTATATGCAGATGTTCTGAGCTTTCCGTTATATGCTGAGTTTCTGCAACATCCAAAAAATATCTTATCTGTGTTATTTCCATATTGCCCTCATATATAATATCAATGTTATGTATTATATATATATTATATATTTGATTTATCCGTTTGTCAATGATATAATATAAGTGTAAAGAAAAAAATAACAATAAAGAAAGGCAACTTAAATGTCAGAACTACTTGAAGCAGCGATGCTGCTCTGCTTCGGCTTGTCGTGGCCGATTTCACTCATTAAAAATATCAAAGCAAAATCCGCAAAAAATATGAGCCTGTGCTTTACAATGCTTATTATTGTAGGATATATAGCCGGAATAACATCAAAAATAATCAGTCACAGAATAAACTATGTTCTTATCGTATATCTGTTCAATCTTGCTGTAGTATCTTTGAATCTTGCTGTTTATTTTCTGAATAAAAGACATGATATCTCCGCAAATAAAGCTCATAGCTGAAATATGCGTTGATTATATACCTCGGCGGTTGCCTGCAAAGGTACTGCCGCAAAATGTGTGTTGTTGCAGATGACCGGAAGACAAACGTCTTTCGGTTATCTGCATTTTTTAGAAAAAGAAGCATACTTCAAAAACGTTTTACACTAATAACATGCTTTTTATCGTACTTTTTGCATATCGCGACATATTCACGCATAGATTTTATCAAAGCGATTGCATTATCGAATCACGATCAACCGGAGGTAAGGAAATGACCGAACATTCCATTTATAAGGATATAGCCGAACGAACAGGCGGAGATATTTATATAGGTGTAGTCGGACCTGTAAGAACAGGTAAATCGACTTTTATAAAACGCTTTATGGAATCTCTTGTTATACCGAATATTGAAAGCGAATATGACCGCGAACGAGCCAAAGATGAGATGCCGCAAAGTGCTGCGGGGCGTACCGTTATGACCACCGAACCGAAATTCATTCCGGACGAAGCCGTAGGAGTGACAATCGGAGATAACGCACACATGAGAATGCGTATGATCGACTGTGTAGGTTATATAGTTCCCGACGCACTCGGACATATAGAAAACGGCGCCCCGAGAATGGTAATGACTCCTTGGTCACCGTCACCGATGCCGTTCGAACAGGCTGCTGAGTACGGTACCAAAAAGGTTATAGACGATCACTCAACAATAGGAATACTTGTAACTACAGACGGCTCAATCGGAGACATACCCCGCAGTTCTTACGAGGAAACAGAACGGCGCGTTGTAAACGAACTCAAAGCGCCGTTCTGTTTCCTCGTAATTCTCAACTCGTCTAATCCCGAAAATGAGGAAACAGTACGCCTTGCATATGAGCTTGAAGAAAGCTATTCGGCACCTGTTGCCCTGGTAAACTGTCTTGAACTCAACGCAGAGGATATAAGACACATACTTGAGCTTATTCTTCTCGAATTTCCTGTCACCGAAATAGGTATTGAGCTTCCCGAATGGACACTTGCATTAGACGCAGAACACTGGTTGAATACATCACTCAGAGACGCTGTTATCGAATGTGCCGGCAACATAAAAAAGACCGGAGATGTATCGGCGGTATTCTCACAGCTTTATGCCGACGGCAACGTAAAATCGGCTGATCTCAATTCCATAGATCTCGGAAACGGCTCGGCAAAAATAGAGCTTAAGCTTGCTGACGGACTCTATTATAAAATAATAAGCGAGCTTACCGACCTGGATATCGGAAACGATGAAGAACTTATTTCCACATTGCGCAGTCTTGCTTCTGTAAAGCAGAAATACGATAAGGTCGCATCTGCTCTCGACGACGTCGCCGAAACAGGTTACGGTATCGTAACTCCTGATATAGACGACCTGCGGCTCGAAGAACCGCAGATCATCGAACGTCCCGGCGGATACGGTGTCCGCCTGAGAGCAAGCGCTCCGTCTATACACATGATGAGAGCTGATATAGAAACCGAGATCAATCCTGTTGTAGGAA
>CALGZV010000096.1 GCA_937934385.1 uncultured Clostridia bacterium
AAGCCGTGCTGATGCAACCACAGCCGTTACAGGCAAGTATTCACGGTGCGGCTCAAAATCCGGAGGAATATGTATCTCACTCAGCCTGACCTTATCACGCCCTACATAAGTCAAAACAGGCGGCTGTGAAAGCAGAAGCTCAGCAGCCGCCCGAACGGTGAATATTATCGCTTCGCGTCCGTCGCGGACGATTATGTCTCCGACCGTATCGCGCGAAAGTCCGAGTGCAAGCACAGCTCCCATAAAAGAACGGTGATCAAGCTGTTCATATCCGCTGCCTTTCACAAGGACAGCTTTTATTCCGGCGCACTCCAAAGCATTGTCACATAAAAGAATGTCCGGCAAATCCTGATATCCGCAATTTTCAGACTTCCGTGCAGGCAGGTCTCCGTCCGTACTTATTCCCTCATATGAGTTACTGTTGTAATTTCCGGCGGTCTTCACATCTGCAAGTCTGCACAAATCATATCCGTCCGGAAGTTCCAGACAACGCCCGCAATAGTATTCGCATCCGAGTAATTCGGGTGATATCAGAACAAGCAGTCTCCGTTCCGCGCTGCCGTATCCTCCGTAAAAGAAATATCTCGGAGAACCGCGCAAAATCTTTTTCTTCAGATATTCTGATGCCGTGTGCTGCTGCGCTGAATCGAGAAAGCCGGAACACGCTGCTCCGCGGTGTCCGGCCGCATTTATCAGATCATCTATTCTCGATATAAAAATATCCGCTTCAGCACCGCTTCCGTTTTTTTGTATAATCATAGAAACAATGTCAAAATCCCATATCCGCCCGAAACTGATATAATACTGTCAGATCAGATCCGGAAAAGGCAGGATAAATAGTATTTCTGTCTTATCTGCAATTAAAACAGCAAACGGATTACGCCGTCTGCAAGGTCAATAATAAGCAAGGCCGCAAGAAACGATAAATCAATCGGGCAGCTTCTGAAAAATTCAAAACGTCCGAGAATCCTTCTTACCGGTTCGATTATCGGTTCGGTAACATTGTAAAGAAATCTTGTGACCTGATTTGCGTCGGGAGGCATTATCCACGACAAAAGCGCACGTAAAATCATCAGAGTCTCTACCGCTCTGAGGACCAAATGCACCCCTTTTGCCAAAATCCACATAATTATTTATTTTATCCTGATTATTACATCGATGTGTATGACATACCGTCGTTAGCCGGTTCTTTTGCAGCTCGCTGTCCGTCCTGGGAAAGATCGACATTATTGGGAGTAAGAACCCATGTATTACCTGTAACTTTCTTTATATCTCCCTCTATGGTGTAAATAACACCGAGCAGGAAATCGATCATGCGGCGCGCGTCTTCCTTACTTGTATCCTCAAGATTAAGCACTACCGTACGCTTGCTGATAAGATGATCGGCGATCTGGTTAACACTATCCCATGTTTTGGGTTTTATGACCTTAAGCTCAAGCGCAGTACCGTTGAGTTCCATTCCTCCGGAATACGATGTTCCTGCCGATGCCCGCTGGGTATAGCCGGTCTGAGCAGAGCGGTCATAGACCGAGTCATAGTTTGTTGCATATTCTCCGCCGTTTCCGCCGTCATCGAATACGTATTCGTCATCCTCATACCCCTCGTCTATGTCTCTCGGATTAACAATATTCTTGAGCTTATCCTTGATTCCCATTTTCATACTCCTCCAAAAATATATAATCGTTTTATTCGCCGGATTTATCCCATTTCCTATCAGACCGAAACTCCGTAATTTCTTTCTCCGAAAAGCGCAGAACCGGGTCTGATTATATTAGCGCCGTATTCAAGCGCAATATCATAATTGCCGCTCATCCCCATAGACAGAAACGGCACACTTATATTATGCATTTTTTTTGCTGCTGTGTCAAGTAAAATTTGATAAGTTTCGGCAAAAAATTTTCTATAATCGTCTTTTTTTTCACAAATAGGCGCAATTGTCATGAGTCCGCATATTCTTACGCCGCTGAAACATGAAATTTCGTCCATCAGTTCCGGAAGTCTTTCCGGCATTACTCCGCCTTTTTCAGGCTCTCTGCCGATATTTATTTCAAGAAGAATATCCTGAGTATAACCGGAAGCGGCGGCACGCTTTCCTATTTCAGCGGCAAGCGCTGCGCTGTCAACAGAGTGAATCAGCGATACCCGGCCTATAAGGTACCTTACCTTATTGCGCTGAAGTCTTCCTATAAAATGCTTTTCAAGCGACGGAGAAAGCATAGCCTCTTTACCCAGAAATTCCTGTACACGGTTTTCACCTATACATTTAAGGCCGAGCGACGCAGCATAATTTATATCCTCTGCAGGCATCGTCTTTGACGCAGCGCATATCAGCGGAGGAGCTATGCCGAGCTTTGCACATTTTTCTCCTACTGTATCGGTAATACGCATATACCTCTCGCGGATAGCATTTTTTCTCTCCTCCGTAAGCATTTCACGAAAACTGCTTTCCGTCATAAAGATCTTTACCTCCAGTTATTACAAAATCATACAGTGAAAGACGGTTTGCCTGATTTTCGTCATCGGCGTTCTTTTCCTCGCATATTATCCATCCGTCACGCTCAAAAAGCGGCTCTATTTCGCGGAATTTCGCAGTCTGACCATCAAGGACATACACGCCTCTTACCCCGTCCTTCAGCGTCACAGCGGCGACCGGGACCCGATAACCGCTGTACTCGGCCGTTACGATCTCTACAGTCTGCTGCCTCGAATAATCAAAACCGTCCGGCATACTCCCTGAGCTGAATATAAGAAGTACACGGTCATCATCAGACGGATTAACTACCTTGTAAAGCTGCATTTCAAGACGTTCGTCGTTGTTCGAGGGAAATATCACACTGAAACCGGTTTTTGCAGTATCAACAGAACGGTATTCGGATTTCGGAACCGCACACGCCAAATACCATTTATAACTTGTAACAAGCTTCCCTATAGCTTTTTTCCCGTTATCCGAATATACCGAGACATTGGGAACAGAAGAACACATCATGTCATAATCCGAAAGCTGCATATCAGCAATATTACGGCTTGTATAAAGACCTTCATATCCGTCAGTCTGAGAATAGAAATATCCCGCAAGCGGAGCTGTAATATATTCTGTAGCATCTCCTGCGGCGGCGGTTATAGCGTCACGCTGCTCTCTGAGCAGAGCTATTTTATCCTCATATCCTGAAGACTCTTTTGTAATAAGAGCGCGCTTATTCATCAGAATTCCGAGATCGTCAGTCCGTCTTAAAGCAGAGCCGAAATCTCCGGCACCGAGTCTGTCAAGTATCTGATAGTATACCGAATCTATCCGTGAATCAACAGTTGCTGTATCTGAAAGCATCATACTGTCGGAAAGACTGCTCTTTTCAAGGACGGAAAGCTTTCCGTCAATATCTATAAGCTGTTCACCGATACTGCCGTCCGCATAGATAGCTGCTACGGTCGAACCTGCGGCAACACGCTGACCGTCAGTATATGAATAATTGATACTTCCGTCCGACGCTGCATATAATATGGTTTCTTCGCGAAGCAACGCTGCATTTGCCGTAAGAGTCTGCTCCATTGTGACATACTCCGCCGCGGTAGTTGTTATGTTTCCATCATCTTTTCCGAAAAGATGATAAAGAACATAGAGTATTACAAGTACAGATATGACCGCCGTTCCGATATACGATGCAATTTTTTTTAAGTATTGTAAATCCATAAATCCAATCCAACCTCCGAACGGAATTTAAAATACCGGTTAAAAAACCGGTTCCGGAAGCCTGTCCGCATTTTTTTATACAGACATATATTATTTCTGTGCCGTAAAATCATTATACCACAATTTCATTCTGCCGCAGGCACACTGCGCAGCAAAGCCGCAGAGCAAAAGCATTTACTTTTCTGCATATCAGTCAACAACGAAGCCATAAAAGGATTATTTAAAAAACTCTCCGCATGTATCTGCCGCGTCTTCAATATGTACAAATCGAAACGGCAGCAATTCAAAATAATTATTTGTTTTTCTCGAAATGTTTCATGGTTTTATTATAACATAAAATTCTGAAAAGCGATACTTTTCAGACCGCCAAATGCGGGAATGCCACGTTACGGAATAATTTATTGTTACAATAGAAAAGTGCCGGCACTTTGTGCCGTCTATGCTGCATACCATGCGGCTTACAGATACTTTCGCATCTGCTTTATTTTTTATTATAACATATTTATCTCTTGTTTCACCGATATCCCAACAGTGTTAACGAAATATTTACAACCTTTTCAAACGAGACGTTCTCTCCGCATGAAATTACCCATTTTATATAATCCCGTCTCCGAAGCCATGACTCCTGTCTTTTAGCATAATGTCTCGTCGCAAGTTTTATCTGATCCGCCGCATCTGAAAGGGACATTTCGCCGCGAAGATATGCCTCCATCTCTTTATATCCGATCGCAGCGGCAGCTGTTGTGCCCGGAACCAGATTTAAGCTGCGCACCTCATCGCAAAGTCCGTCATTTATCATTTTGTCAACACGCTCGTCAATACGTCTGAACAAAATACGTCTGTCAAGCATACCGAGAGCAATCGCTTTAAAATCATACGGTGATCCGCCGACTCTTGATCTCGCATCCGTCTTTGTAATCCCGGAGATTCGGTATATCTCAAGGGCGCGTATAACACGCTTTACATTATTTCTATGTATAGCCGCCGCAGAATCGGGATCGACCGAGCAAAGTTCTTCATAAAGAATCTCCGGATCAGTTTCCCAAAGTTTTTTCCTCACATCCGCATCCGCAGGCGCGTCACCGAATGCTGTTCCGCTCAGCAAACTGTCAAGATACATTCCCGTACCGCCGCATATTACCGGAAGCTTCCCTCTGGAAGCAATATCCGCAATAACGCGCCCTGCCTCCTCACTGTACCTGGCACAGTTGTAATCACCGTCAATATAAGGATCGGCAACATCGATCATATGATGCGGTACTCCGCGCATTTCCTCTTTTGCAGGCTTGGCCGTTCCGATATTCATTCCGCGATATATCTGCATTGAATCGCATGACACGACCTCGCCGTCCAAAATCAGCGCAAGCTCAGCCACAAGCGCGCTTTTTCCGGACGCTGTCGGGCCTGTAATTGCTATCAATTTGATTTTTTCTTCCATAAATTCAAAACCTTTCGGTCGCATAGTTCGGATATCAACTTTTCTTATCTGAGGAAAAAAGCTCGCGAATTTCGGTAAATATTATCTCCGGCCGCCTTATGACAGCCGACAATACACGGTAAAGAGGAATAAACGGCCTTAAAAAACGGTTATTGTAAATTTTCGGAAAAGCATTCTCATTCACTTCGTCCGGAAGAAATAACCTGCTCTTTATATAGTTTAAGCGGAGTCCGTTTGGACCTTTTTCCTTTTTTAAACGATCAAGCAATATTTTTGTCCGCGTTTCTACAGTCCCGTATATTCCGCAATCCATATGAAAAAACAATTCTTCCTCCTGCTCCGGAGTCATATTATCCGGAGTACCAAACGCCGCAAGAGCAATATTTCTCAGACGTTCCTCAGTCTGTACCAATCCAAGCAATTCGAGTTCACTTAAAATATATTTCCAATCGAGTTCTTTACCCTTTTTCTTCAAAAACACATAAATATCGGCAAAATAGCGAATTCCTGATCCGCAGGATTCAATATGTTTTATTTCATGGATAAGATTATATATATATTCATCCTCATCACTAAAACGGCAGCAGCCGTCCTCTCCGGAAATTGCACGGCTCCACGGATCCGCATAATAAAACGCGAATTTATTGGTACTGCTGATAAGCCCTCTGTGC
This sequence comes from uncultured Clostridia bacterium, assembly GCA_937934385.1. GTDB lineage: Bacteria > Bacillota > Clostridia > Oscillospirales > CAG-272 > UMGS911. The sequence continues at coordinate 5,798 of CALGZV010000096.1, forward strand.
ATCTCAAAACAGAAAATCGGTTTCTTAATAAAAGAATCGTGTATGCTGCCGTTACTATCTATAAAATCGTAACCACGGTCAAGCATAATGCTGCGCATAATCTCCGACGCACGGGTTTGAATATCAGAGATTTCGGCTTCATTCTTCCCTGCACAGCATAAATGTCCCGACCCAGACACTGATGTAAAACCGTAAAGAATATCATTATCGCTCATAAAACGCATTCCGGGTTCAGAATAATATTTGGAATGAAGTATCCCCTTCAAAGGAAGATATGACAGACCCGCTTTTTCCATCTCCCTCAGAATTTCACCGCGTTCTTCATCATAGCAAAGCTGTCTGTAACAAGTCCTCTCCCAACCCTTTTTCAGGGTATCGTATATTTCTCCATAAGGAGGACGATCCATATATTTAAACGCGCAGAATGCAAGTCCGTCAACACCATTACGAAAAGCAATATCCGCAGCAACAGCAAGCTCCTCGCCGGAGTCAGAAATCAAAACGCCGGGATCACAGGAATTCATTGCCCCGCCTAAAAGACGAATAAGAAGTCTTGCTGCATTTCTGTATGTATCATCCACCCACTTGTACTGCATAATATTTCCTTTCAATTAAATATCATAATTTCTAATTTAAGCGAAGCAGAAATCAAATCAGCAAACAGACCCATCGGCACCGAATTTTATAATCCGATCACAAAAAGCAAGCGTATCCGATCTGTGAGTTATAAAAAAGACCGTTCTGTCATTCAAAGCCTTCATAGCCGATATCATTTGTTTTTCCGTATCTCCGTCAAGCGCAGAGGTCGCCTCATCAAGCAGCAAAACCGGGCATCCGCTGTAAATCGCACGTGCTACTGCAATACGCTGCATTTGTCCTTCCGAAAGTCCGCATCCACGCTCTCCCAGAACTGTATCATATCCATCCGGAAGCTCTGTTATAAACTCATGTGCGCATGCCGCGCGGCACGCGTCGAAAAGACGTTTTTCAGAAACAGAATCCGACTGCTCGGCAAATCCGACAGCCTCTCTGATGCTTCCGCTCATAAGATGGTTTTCCTGAGGAACGTATGCAAACATTCCGCCGGGAATCTCATTTACAGACATCATACCGCCGTCTGAAGTCCTGAGATAGATTCCGCCGCTTTGAGGTCTGTAAACCGAAAGCATAAGTTTCATCAGAGTGCTTTTGCCTATACCGCTCTCCCCGATAAATGCAACAAATTCACCTTTTCCGACCGTAAAGCTTGCATTTCGAAGCACTTCTCTGCCGTCATCATATGAAAAACTGACTCGGTCAAAAACAAAGTTCCGGGTTCTTCTGTATATTTCAGCAGATACAACGCCGTTCGCAACAGATCTGTTTTTTAAATCTACATCATAAGAATCAATTTCGCAAATTAAATTCCGACTGCCAGGTATACTTTCAGAATCGGAAGATATCTCGATAATACGTTCAGCGCTGGCGATTATTGCAAAAATTTTCGGAACAGCACTGCCCATCTCCGAAAACGGCGTCTGAATCTGAGCAATAAGCTGAATTACGGCTGTCATTGTTCCGTATGAAATACGTCCTCCGGCGATTCCGAAACAGCACCAGACAAAACCGATAAAATATCCGCCCTGCATAATAACACTTATTGCTGTACCGAAAAATGCGCTTGCAAAGCTGCGTTTATTTACGGCATTCCGATAAACATCAAGGTATGATCCGCTGCGTTTTTGCATTTTCCGTTCATTACCGAAAGCGTGTATCACAAGCAGACTTTCTATACACTCCTGAAAAAAACATCTTGCCGCTCCGTCTGATTCCTGCACACGGCGGTGCAGCTTCTTCAGATACTTCCTCGGAATATTTGATGCAGCAATAAAAACAATTCCGCCAATAGCAAATATAGCTGCCAGTACAGGTTCGTTAATATAAAGAGCCGCAAATACGCCGATCATTTTTACAAGCAGTGAAATAAGCCTGGGAATAAGATTTGATATTCCGTCTGCAATAACAGATACATCCGAAGTCATACGGTTAAGCAAATCGCCTGAATGATATGAAGAAGCTTCCGTATAATCCTTTTTAAGTATATCGGCAAAAACCTCCTGCCTGAGATTTTTTTCAGTGGCAGCACGTGAACGGTCGGAAAGAAGTTTTGCGGCAGCATTCAGCAATATCTGTCCTGCAATCAACAAGGCAAAAACGGCTGCACTGCTATAAATTCCGCTTTTATCTCCTTCGACAGCATTGTCAATAACACTTCGCATCGAAAATGCGAGCATAATACCGCATGCGGCCGCAATGCATTGCAAAATTCCGGATATAAGCGCAGTATACTTCGATGTTCCGGCTTTTTTTATAATCCATCCGGAAACTTTCGCCGTGCTTCCGTTTTCATGTTTAATACCCAAGCAATTCACCCCGTTCGCTCTGAAAAATGCAGAAACAGCCAGTCAATCGGCAGACGTTTCGGTTTGCTCACGGGATATACGTTCTATTTCCGCCCGAAGCTCCGCAATCTGTGCGTTTATTTCATCCAATCTCATCTGCAGTTCATCCGAAGCTCCGTCTTTACCCGATTCAACAGATTGCCTGTATCCGTTTACCTCATCCGAAGTCATAACATTTAATTTATCCGCATCGCAATATTCCCCAACCACTTTAAGCATCGAAGTGTGATAAGATAAATCTGCGTTAATATTGTCAGGACGAATAGTCATATCAAAAGCAAGGCTGCCGTAGCTGCGAACTGCTGCATCAAGATAATAACGGCGATATTCCGACCGCCAGTTTACGGTTCCCTGATAAAATATTCCGTCAGCGCTGTCATTTACAACAACCGCCCTATCATTCTCACCATGATGTATAACGGTAAGAAAACCGCTTTCCGAAAGCCACGGATCATATGCGTCGGAATAGCTTCCTTCGGGGAAATATATAACAGACGTGCTTCCGAATCCAGCAGCCTCCGCCCGTTCAATCAACGTACGGACATCGGATTCCGGCGCTTCGGAATCTGACGGAAATGTCACACACCATTTCCACCCCGCATCGAGAAGTCCGGAAAGCTGCGCGACGCTCATGCATCCGTCCGCATCGGGAAAGCTGCTGTCCGACAGCGCAACAACTCCACGGTATCCGTATTCCGACATTTCGGGATAAGCGGTATCGTATACCGCCGAAGATACATCAGTATAGATCAGAGAAACTGTTGCAGCGCCGTCTATCCGGCTCTTAAAACTGCGATCAAGTGCGAGTCTGTCGCTTTCAAGATCACCGATCTTTGTATACAGCGGTCTGAGCATGCTTTCAAGATTTTCGGTATTTTGTTTCAGTTCAGTTTCATGCATATGATTTTTTATGAGAGCAGACACAAGTATTACCGATATTATTACAGTCAGTATGACCGAAAGTATTTTAATGCCACGCATATGATCTCCGTTCCACCGCAATCAGCGGCAATTTAATTACAGGCAATTTAAATCGGAGCAACGCTCTGCTTTGCTCGCAAAGAGCGGAGCTTGCGACAGATTGAAACCGGCGCAGGGAACGTTAGCTCCTCGGGGGTTCAGTGGGAGATTATAACTCCCACTGAAATTCCGAAATGGAACCCGCCGCCTATAGAGGCGGGGGACATCTGTGCTTAGGTTATAAGTAAAAAAGCCGGTTTTTGGGGCACCTTCCTTACGGAGGGTGCCCCAAAATTTTTATTAGATTCTTTTTTCAGATTCTTTTTTCAGATTGCAGCTCTACAATCCGATGCTCCCTATTACTGCAGACAACGATTTTCTCTCCGTCGTTTCGCCGGAATTTCGTTTCTGTCCCCTGCCCACTTTGCTGCATCGCAAGTGCAGTCATTTCCTTTTAACAGAAAAAATACCATGCTTTTCAGCGATCAGCTTTTAATATGCCTGCAAGACGGGACGTGTCCTTTGCCAACGGTTACGATATCGCCCTGTTTCGAAGATTTTTAAACGGATTTATTTTATTTTCCGTTTGCTCTGTTTTCATAGAACGCATAAATGCAAACGTCAAGACCGCCGCGACAAT
>CALGZV010000097.1 GCA_937934385.1 uncultured Clostridia bacterium
TTGCATTTCCGCCGGGGCCGGAGGTGAGGCTGTCTCCCCAGCATACGATTCCGGGCAGTGTATCGGCAAGAGCCGCGAGCGTATCCGCGTGCTTTGACTTAAGCAGATCTTCGGGACTTTCCGAAGTTACGGATTCAGAATCTGTAATACTGCGGTCACATGATGTGAGCAGCGTACTGCCTGATAATACGGCGTTTGCCGCTGTGATAAGTGCTATAAGTGATGTTTTTTTCATACTGTGCCTTTCGTTGTGTGAAGAGTTGCGGTTATTTAAATGAAGAATTCAGAAAAACTTCCGAACCCTTCGGGTAAGCTTACCGATCCGGAGGACTTTTTATACTGTTACTTTATCACTTCAAACGGAATGCTATACGTTTCTGCGTATTTTTCGGCCGGCGATCCTTCTGACGAACGGATTGTCAGATCGTTGCACTCATGAAAAACGCCGTCACCGATAGAGGTTTTACCGTCGATCGTTGCAGTTTTCAGCTGTGTGCAGTATGTGAACGCATAGCTTCCGACAGCTGAAACACTCGACGGTATAGATATTGCTTCAAGAGCAGTGCAATTTGAGAACATGCGAACGCTTATTTCGGGGAATCCGTCGGCAATGCTGACGCTTTTAAGCTCGCTGCATCCCGAAAAAACGTAATCACCGCTTCGGACTATGCTTCCGGGCAGCTCTATAAATTCAAGCTTTGTGTTCGCAAAAGACTGTCTGCCGAGATTTTGAAGCATTTCGGGCAGCTCTGCTTCGCGAAGCGCCGAGCGGAAGAACGCCGACGCGCCTATGCTTTTGACACCGGGCATCGTCACAGACGAAAGTTTTTCACAATTTTTAAATGCACTTGCATCAATATTAACTACCGAAGCAGGCAGAGTAACGCTTTCGATCAGTTTGTTGCCCTCAAAAGCGGATTTGCCTATACTCAGAACAGCTGCGTCAGCATATTCCGACGGAACGGATACGTTCGCTCCGCTGCCCGAATATCCTGTTATCTCGACGTATTCCTCATACACGGCATAGGTGAAATCTCCGCTTTTTTCGGTCCGCAGAAGATCGCATTCGGGAAGCGGGCTTGTTGTTTCGACAGCGGTTTTTCCTGTACGCCTTTCGCATGAACAGAGCATGGCTGTCAGCGCAAGGACCGCGGCTGAAATTATAAGAGCTTTTTTAAAAAAATTATTCATTTCAGTTACTCCGATCGTGTAGTTGATTTTTATATTAAAAATAAAACTTTGCAGTATTGCAGTGCGATAAAACGGTCTTATATTCCGCTGCAAATTGCCCCAATTTATTATATAAAATTTTATTTTAAAGTTATTTTACATCGGCAGGCTTCTAAAATCAAGCGTATTCTGTAAATTTTACCGTATGCTCCGTTTTTTTCGGGATTATTTTTTATACATCTATTGAATTTTGCGAAAATATAAGTACAATATATAAATAGACGGTTAAAAATGAGTCAGGAAGGAACTTCAAAGGAATGGCAAAATACAGACAGAACAGAATAAACGGTGAGATCACACGCGAGATGGCTTCTATTATCCGCGATGTTAAAGATCCGCGGGTGTCCGATGCGATGCTCTGCATAACAGGAGCCGACTGCTCCGCCGACCTTAAATTCTGCAAGATATATTATTCGACACTGCTCGGAGGCGATGACGCACGCGAGGTTCGCCGCGGACTTATCAGCGCAAACGGATTTATCCGCGGACAGCTCGCAAAGAGGCTTAATCTGCGGGTTACACCCGAGCTTCAGTATGTACTTGATACATCGGTCGAAAACGGCGCTCATATTTCTTCGATTTTAAAAGAGATAAACGACGAGCTTGCCTCGCGCGTGCCGACCGCAGAGGAAGAGGAAAAGAGATAAAAGCTTTACCCACTCTCTTATTTTAGAAAAAAACAAAAAAAGTGGCTGACAAAAGTCAGCCGCTTTATACTCAGTGTGCAATGCAAGGTTGCAAAGCAAACCAAGAAGCTAAACTCCCGGATAAAAACGAAGCGGGAGCGGAGAACTCAGAACTGTG
>CALGZV010000098.1 GCA_937934385.1 uncultured Clostridia bacterium
TCAATTGTAATACAGTGTCACCGTCATCGGAAATTCCATAAGAAACTGTTTTGGGTGTTTTTATAATTCCGAACAAAAAGTTGTTTTTTTCTACTTCGGAAAGAAATACTGTCATTCTCGCAAGAGAGCCGAATCTGCATATAAAAAATTTTGTATTATCTGCTTTTACTGTCTGTACACTTCCCGCCTCCGCCGATATATTTATATTATATCTTAGCGGAATCTGATATTCCGATTCAAAATGAATGAGTTTAACAGGAAGTTTCTGATCTACAGAAACTTTCAGGGAGTATTTTGCTCCGTCGATCTCTCCGATATATTCGGCACAGTTGCCGCGATAAATTACCTCCGATGCATAAGCGCACAGATCATATCTTTTTTCTCCGGCTTCGGCAATCAGAGCTTCTCCGAAGCAGTCACACATAGCGTCACCGGACCACGGAGTAATACGTCTTTCACGGCTGTTTGTAAACCATGTGAATCCAAGTGTATTTTGAGTAACCAGTGTTCCGAAGCTTTTTCCGGTGCAGATATATGACCACGGAATTTTGTAACCTGCTTTTTTTACAATTCTGTATCCTCCGTCCGGAAGGTACGATGACATAGCAGAAATGTTCTCAGACAGTTCGGAATGTGATCTTTTATTGTTTACTTCGTCTGCAATTTCGGGGCGTCTGATAATTTTATTTTTCTGTGCGCCTTTGCGTGAATATTTACAAAGAGTTCTGAACCCAAGCTCAACCGCTTCCGCCACGGTAGACTTTACTGTAATATTAATATACATACGCGATACAGATTTTAAAAGCATTTCAGTTTCTTTGTCATTTGAAGCACCGACAACATGAACTCCGCCGCGTCTTCCCAAAAGAAAATCTGCACATCCTTCAGATGCGGCTTTTTTTATCGTGTCACGAACCGGTTCACGATAACCTCCGGTAGGACAGTAGAAGAATACTATATCCGTTTTTATTCCGGAAAGAAATAAAAATCTCGCGCATCTCATAAATGAAATAAGGGCGCTTCCGTATTCAGGCTTTGATATTTCATTTATGTCTATATTATCATCTTTGTTGATTTCCACAGTAATGATCGGGTTGTCAGATGAAATCCCGTATTTCCACAGATCGTCCGGCTTCATATCCTTGTTCATAGTATATCCTGAATCGGCCCTGAAGAAAAGATGCGTCAATATTAGTTCAAGAAGTTTCATATCCTGCGGTTCCATATACTGTTCCGGGGATTGTCCGTATGG
>CALGZV010000099.1 GCA_937934385.1 uncultured Clostridia bacterium
CTCATCTTCGACATATATATACTCAGCCGATCCGATAAATCCGTCGGTAAGCTCTATAGCGTCATAACGCCGTTCCATTCCGTCCTCAAACGGCATGTATCCTTTTCCAGTACCTTTGTAAGATGTCAGTTCATAAACTGTATGCAAAGCTCCGCTGTTGTATTCATTGACCGTACGAACTATACCGACACCGTCCGCAAAATAATATTCCTTACTGTTTCCGCGGTATTCAAGTCCTTTAGCGAATCCGGTAGTATTCAAAGAAAGCTTGAAGCAATTCTCGAATATTCCTGCCTTTGTAGTTACCGTTCCTCCATCCTCACATAATATCTCTGTTTTGATATGACTATCTCCGTACATATATTCAATAATAGGTGCTGAGCCAATTCTCCATTCATCTGACCAAAGACAATTTACAGATGTATATAAAATCCCGTAGATATCATTATATAGCAAAGGTTCACAGGCTTTTGTCCATTTTTTGTATTCAAAGCTCCAACGAAAATTGCTCGAATACAATACCGTATCATTTTTTCTGAAGATATAATTCTTTGAAAAGAAATTCCAATATCCTGTAGATGTAAAATTCGGATTGAAATTCTCATCAGTCTCCATTATACGGCGCGCCACAGATCCTGCCGTTTTAGCATGCACTATTTCCAAAGAAGTACGTGCGAGACTTTCGGCACGTTTAATTGCAGAAGATATATCACAGATGATATATTTACCGTTTTCTGTTTTACAGTATTCATTTCTTATCTTCTCAATCATGTCTATCCACGAATTTTCATCATACTTTAATCTTTCGACGCTATAAAAAGATGAGATAACAACAGAAGCCTTATCCGAATGAGCTACAGAAATCTCCAGCGAGGACTGCATTACATCAGGTGAATATCCGTTAGCATATTCCCACGTATTTCCATCGGCGAGAGGAAGCTCTCCCGAACCGCCCGCAATATTATAGTCTTTCAGTATCCTCACGTCAGTGATTCCGTCACACTTATGCTCGTGCTTCACAATTCCGACACCATCTTTATAGTAACTCTTATACACAGATATACCGGTATATTTATCAAAATGCTTTGTTATCCAAAGCCGGCATCCGTCGAACGCTCCGCACGGAGTTTCCACAGTTATATTATCTGAATCATATGTAAGAGTAGTTCCGTCAGAACCTGTATATGATTCTCCGACCGATAGATTTTTATCGAAGAAAAGTCCGTCACAGAGCGAGGAGTTGCGAAAAATATAATTTATATCTCTGTCAGTTGAAAGTAAACGGCCTTCATATATCTCTTCCATATTCCAATAGCAAATCCTGTTATCGATATATCTCAGTTCCTCAGCCGTAATTCCTATACGATAAGTTTCATTGTCTTTTTTCAGATAAGAGAAAAACTTCTTTTCTGTATCAATGGCACGTAAAGCAAGTGCATAATACTTATTTGACGGATCTGAAATCTCCAAAACCTTCCTGTAAGCTTCCATAGCTTTTTCTGTCTGATTGTTTTTGTAATATGAATATCCAAGCCCAAACCACTCACGGGCAAGTGTACGAACAAATCCTGTCTTCTCAAGCATAGGTATTTGTTTATCTCTTATAAATTCTATTCTTGCATCTCCATATATTTTGAAGTCCTCTCTTGTAACTATAAATTCCATGACCTCGTCATTCTCTCCGGACAGCGCAGCTTCCTTTATACGCGAAAACAGTGCCTCACTCTTTTCTCCGGGAATCCACCACCATCCGCGCATAAGTACATCGGCAATCGCGCAGTACTTCTCTCTTGACTCAGGCAGTTCCTCCGTTTCCTTAAGAACATCATTATACACGATTTCAAATCCGCTCTTGCTGTTTTTTGTCTGCCATAGCTTTAGTTCGTCAACCTTTTTCATTACTCTCCGCACAAGAGTGTCGCTGTATTTCTCATCCATTGCACAAAGATCCTTTCTTATTCTTTTTCTGCCGTCATAAAGTCGCCACTTCGCCGTCCCCTCCGGAATATTCATCCTTTCCACAATCTCCGAAACAGACAGACCTTGAAAATAATGCATATGAATAATCTTTTTTACAGCCTCCGGCAGCTTTCCGATACTTTGATAAAGCTCGTTTTTTTCCTCGGATATTGTATACAGTTCTTCCGGATCTGAATACTGACTGTCATCAACAGTCAGATTGCCGACCGTATCTATAGGAAGAAAACTGCGAAATCTCGAAACCATATTCAACGCGCAATTTTTCGCAATTTTGCATACCCAATACGGAAATTTCTTCGGATCCTGTAAGGTATTCAGCTTCATCCATGCCGTTACAAAAGCATCCTGCGCCGCATCCTCTGCCATAAAATTATTGCGCGTTACCGACGCTGCTGCCGAAACAACTCTTTTTTGATATTTTACAACCAAAGCTTCATACGCACGCTGTTCTCCGGCAAGCGTCAGCATAACAAGCGTTTCATCAGTTTGATTTCGGTAGTATAACATATATCCTCCGTTTGTATGAAAATTTTCATAATGTTTAAGCGCTTGTCTTATAGACACCGATAAATAAAAAAAGGTTTGAATAAGCAAGAAAAATTTTTTAATCTCTGACAAAAACTAATAATCTTTAGTAGCACAGTAATATTTTAACACATATATTAAAATCAATCAACATTTCATTTTAATTTTGTACATATTTCCATTATAAATTTCTCTTATCAAAACTGTAATACTATTTGTAAAAAATGCGATGTTCAGGAAAACAGACTTGAAATTTCATATTCTATATGTTAATATTAAAGTATAAATAACAAAACATTAAACCGAAAGGACGAATATATAATGACCGTATCGGAGCCATCAGAAATTAAAATACTCGACGCGGAAAAACTTGATAAAAACATATCCGAAACAGCTCTGAAAGATATCAGTGCAGGAAAGATTCCCGGCTGTTCGGTAATAGTATATCAAAAAGGAAAAAAACTTTTTGAGGACAGCTACGGATATACAAATATATATACTAAAAAACCGATTGAAAAAAATACTCTTTTCAGACTGGCATCAATGACGAAACCGGTAACTGCTGTCGCGGTTCTGCTTCAGTTACAGAAAAACAAGCTTAAACTTGAAGATAAAGTTTCAAAATATTTCCCCGGATTTCGCAAATTGAAAATTGAAATCAGATCCGCGGACGGCACCCACAGACTTGTCACACCTTCACGAGAAGTAACCCTGCTTGATCTTCTCACGCACACGGGAGGCTTCGGCTCAGATGAAACTGGTACAGAAATAACCGACGCAATACCGTCAGAATCAAAGTCAGACCTGCTATCCGCCGTAAAATATTATGAAAAAGAAATGATGCTGTCCTTTGATCCGGGAAGCATGCGCTCATACAGTCCTGTAGCCGCTTTTGACGTTCTTGCAGCAATAGTATCGCTCACCTCCGGACGTGAGATAGACGAGTTTATGCAGGAAAATATATTCTCTCCGCTTGGCATGACCGATACCTCTTTTGCGCCTGACGCAGAAAAACGCAAACGATTTGCAGATATGTTCTCTATTTCCGGCGGCATTCCCAATAGCGAGGAGTTAGATGAAATATTCTCAGGCTTCCCTTTGTCATATCATGCCGGAGGAGCCGGCCTTGCAGGCACGGCAGACGACTATTCAGCGTTTGCCGAAATGCTGTGTGACAGTGCCACAGGAAGGAAAAAAACTATTCTGAAAAAAGAATCAGCAGATCTAATGCGCACTGCCAAAATGGTACCGAGCGATATCAATGAAAATCCGAGCGAGGTATTCGGTCTCGGAGTCCGCACAACACTGCGCGAGAAAACACTTCCTGAAGGAGTTTTTGGCTGGAGCGGAGCTTACGGAACACATTTTTGGGTCGATCCGGCAAATGAAATTACTGCTGTTTATATGAAAAATTCCTTTTATGACGGCGGCGCGGGCTGCATGACAGCCATACAATTTGAAAAGGACGTAATGAATTCACTTAAAAATAAATAAAAAGCACAGAGGAATAATATATGCCGAGCAAAAAAATCAAAATTTTATGGGCATTGTGCCTCACAGTTATAACAGCAGGCACTTTGGCACTTTCTATACCTGATATAATCGGTATTGAGAAGCCTTTTCTCCTGAGAATGATCGTAGGAATATGCGACATTGCCACAGTTCCCGTACTTGTTTTTACAAGTGTCAGACTTTATATGAAAAAATAAAAATACTATTTGTCCACACATATTATCTGCAATATTAATAAACAATTGAGTCATTAATTTTTATAAACCGCTTTAAATCAAAAATTCCCGTGAAATTAAAACTTCACGGGAATTTTTATTGTGATACAACAAAACTCCGGGATACCCGCCAGAAATCTCTGATTGCGTCGGCGGGGCTGTTTCTTATCTTAAATCTTAAATATGATATCATTAACAATTAAGCAAAGTTATTCCAAATTCAGGGTATATCTGTCATAGAAATAGAAAAATTACAATCACTCACCGTATTTAGTCAAAAATATACCGATTTTTTTATTAAGCGGCATGTCTTATATGACAGTTTTTTCACAGCATACGTGATAAAATATTTATA
>CALGZV010000100.1 GCA_937934385.1 uncultured Clostridia bacterium
CGTCAGCATTGACGTCACCGAACGTCGGTGTGCTTGCTGCAAAGCACGGAAGAACCATGGCAAAGAGCATGGTCGCGGTTAAAATGAGTGCAAGTATTTTTCTCATGATAATTTCCTTTCTTTTTTGTTATAGATTTTACCTGCATTTCGTACAAGTAATATTATAACTTTATTAATATTTTTTGTCAATATTATTAAACTTATTTTTGACAATTTTTTTGGATATTTTTTTATTTATATATTATTATATACGTGCATTTTTATTAAATCTTTATATTTTAGATGTAATTTACATTACCGATTAAAAAGGCGTTCTCCGATACTTGCCGGTGAGTTTTGATCAAGCTCGTCGATTTGTCTGCGCATTTGTGCGACTGCAATTCCGATCTCATGTTCGAATTCCGAAGCGGACATCCGCATAACGCCGCTTCCGAGTGCGGATAACTGTATCAAAGCGTCAGAGGTAACGACGCGTACGCGGTCGTTTTTACCGAAACCGGCTGCAAGCTTTTCTATGTATGTGTCCGCCGTTTCGTGTTCTTTTGTATAAACTACCTCGATACCGCGGTATTCAAAGCTGTGTTCGGTTCCTCCGCGTACATTGTATGCGTCGAATACAAGTATGATTCTCAGTCCGGTAAGCGCCTTATAGTTCGACAGAATATGCATCAGCCTTTCCCGTGCGTGATCAAGCTCACTTTCTGCGAGATCGCGTAGCTCCTGCCATGCATGTATGACATTGTATCCGTCTATAATGATGCAGGTTGTTTTCTGAATGTCTATATATCCGCTCTCACCCGGCATATTTTCGGCTTTTTTTACTTCAGGCATGCGGTATGACGGCCTTTTTATCGGACCGAATTCACGAAGCATTATCGCTTCAAGCTCCTCATTGCTTATACGGGATCTTCGTTTGTTCGCGCCTTCTGCCTCTGATGCTTTTTTTAGACAACTTTCAAGATGCATATATTCGGTTACCTTGTCCCATTTTACGGTAAATCCGCTTCCGTGTGTACAGAAAACCGAATCGGGGGTGTTCTCGGTATCGCTTTCGGGATCGTAGGAGAATTTTGCAGCCGCAGCTTCCTGATCGTGACATACGTCATATCCGGAAATTTCGAGCGACAGTCTGCCTCTTCCCTCTGTATAGGAGGCGACCGCAGATGCATAATTCTGCATCGTTTCAACGGGGACAGTTCCGCGCAGTACGCTGATATCTCCGAAATTCTCCGGTGAGTCAAAGCTTCCGTATCTTATCCTGATATCGCTCATTGCGCGGCCTATCTGAGAAGTCGGGAGTTCAAGAGTGAACGAATAGTACGGTTCGAGAAGAACGGTCTGCGCTTTCATAAGTCCGTTACGGACGGCGCGCAGCGCCGCCTGCCTGAAATCTC
>CALGZV010000101.1 GCA_937934385.1 uncultured Clostridia bacterium
CCGACGATGTGGTTGAATATTTCGTTCAGAAATCTATCGCAAACGGTATAGATATTATACGTATATTTGACGCGCTCAACGATCCGCGCAATCTGAAAACAGCGATCAGCGCTGCAAAGCGCGAAGGCGGACACGTACAGGCGGCTGTATCGTATACTACAAGTCCGGTTCATACAAGCGAAGCTTTTGCGGAATATGCAAGGCAGGTTGCCGATATGGGAGCGGATTCTATATGCATAAAGGATATGGCAGGACTTCTCGGACCGTATCAGGCGGAAAGCCTTGTACGCGCTATAAAAGAAAAAACAGATCTTCCGGTAGAGCTTCATACGCATTATACAGCCGGACTTGCGTCGATGACTTTGCTTAAAGCTGTTGAGGCAGGTGCGGATATTATAGACACTGCGATCTCTCCGCTTGCTCTCGGAACGAGCCAGCCGCCTACAGAGTCGATGGTTGCCGCTCTTGCAGGATCCGATTACGATACCGGAATATCACTCGAAGCGCTCGAACCTGTTCGCGCCCATTTCGCCGGTCTCCGCGATAAATATATAAAGAACGGTCAGCTCGATCCCACCGTTCTGCGCGTGGATGTCAATGCTCTGCGGTATCAGGTGCCGGGCGGAATGCTCTCAAATCTTGTGTCTCAGCTCAAGAGCGCCGGACGTTCCGAGCTTCTCGAGGCTGTGCTTGAAGAGGTTCCGCGCGTCCGCCGCGATGCCGGATATCCTCCGCTTGTAACGCCTACGTCTCAGATCGTCGGAACGCAGGCAGTCTTTAATGTTCTCAGCGGAGAACGATATAAAATGGTATCTAAAGAGTTTACCGGTATTATAGCCGGAGAGTACGGAAAAACTCCGGCTCCGATAGATCCGGAATTCAGCAGGAAAATACTCGGTGAGCGCGAACCTATAACCTGCCGTCCCGCCGATCTGCTTGAACCGGAGCTTGAACGTCTCAGAGATGAGATAAAGCCGTATATCGAACAGGAAGAGGACGTTCTGTCGTATGCTTTATTCGGTGCTGTTGCGGTCGACTTCTTCAAGCGCCGTCAGGAAAAAAAGTATCATGTTGACGATAAAGCGGATAAAAAGCATTTTGTCCATACCGTCTGATATGTAATAACCTCACGGTGTTCTATCAGTCTGATTTACCGATATAATGTATAATTATGTGCAATTTATAAAATATATATTGCAAAATCTCGATAAATGTATTATAATAAGATACGGGTATGTGCCGGTGCGCATGTGCCTG
>CALGZV010000102.1 GCA_937934385.1 uncultured Clostridia bacterium
GAGATTCTCTGAAAGATGAAGAACACGGAGAGAAGAGAACGCAAAGACGTAAAAAACGTTGAATTACGTATTACTCCGAAAAAAACTGCTGATGATCCGGCGTATGACGACGATCTTTTCGATGCGAACGATTTTGACAGTGTATATGCTTCGCCCGGCAGAGGTGCCTCCGATCAAACGGAGGACGGTATGATATATGTCGGACTCGGTAATATACCGGTTAAAAAAGATGCCGGAGAGACTGCGGTCAGATATACTTATTCGGAAATAGATTCGGAAGCATCGGAAACAGATGGAAAATCAGGTGCCGAAAGCATGCTGCACATTTTGACTGAGAAAGCGCCTGAAATGTCAGAACGTACCGAAACAGCTGAATACATTGAAAGCTCGGAAAGCTTCGAGCCTTCAAAGATAAAACAACATCCCGAAATCCGTACAGAACCTTCTGTACGGGAAAGCAAACGGTCTTATTCGGTAAAAGTAACAGATAAGAAAGTAAAAACGGCGGTGAAGATGAGGCGTGCAAAAAAAGGAATTTCTGTTTCTGACGCTCCGTTTATTACATGCGGTGAAAGTGCGTGGCGTATTACACTTGACATTATTGTCGCAATGCTTCCGTCGCTTATATGGGCGGTATATGTTTTTGGACCGCGTATTATAACTGTTACCGCTATATCCGTAATATCATGCTTTTTATCAGAGCTTTGGTTTGAATATCTTGTACGCCGGCGGGTTACTGTCGGGGATCTTTCTGCGGTTGCAGAGGGAATAATGCTCGCATTGCTCATGCCCGCGTCTGTTCCGCTTTGGATACCGGTTGTTGCGGGATTTTTCGGGATAGTGTTTGCAAAATGTCTTTTCGGAGGGCAGGGAAGAAATATTTTCAAACCTTCTCTTGCCGGATTTGCATTTGTTTCGATCGTACTGAGAAGCTTTGTAGACGGCTTTTATACCGAGCCGATGGCGCGGTTGCTTCCGTTTTCTTTATCATCAGCTGTGCAGGGCGTTTCTTATCCGCTGTCAAATGTCTGCGGTGAGGTTTTGCCGATGTATTCCTACGGAGAAATGTTTATGGGAGTCCGTCCCGGAGCTATAGGTGAAGTTTCGGTACTCATGATTCTGCTCGGCGCGGCATATCTTATTTTCAGACATATAATTTCCTGGCATATTCCTGTTTGTTTTGTTCTGTCCGGCGCAGTTATTTTCAGTGTATTTTCACTCTATCCGGGAAATCGTTTTATGATGACCGAAGTCTTTTGCAGTCTTATCCCCTTATGCGCGGTGTTTTTTGCATCCGATCTTTCATCTTCTCCGGTTTTTAGTTTCGGAAAACTGATATTCGGAATCGGATGCGGTATTGCAACAGCGATACTTCGATACTCCGGAGTCGGTATATACAGTCCGGTATATGCTGTGCTTATAATGGAATTATTTTCACGTCCCTTGGATTTTTTGTCTGCACTGATAATCCGAATCGGTTTGCCGCGCGGAAAACGAAACCGTTCATGTGTGGAACCGGAAGTTTAAACAGATACAGATATTCGTATGCGGAGCCTTCCGCATAACTTGTGCAAGGCTCTGCATATATTTTCTGAATTTTATTTATATCTCCGAAAGGAAATACATAATGATAAATATCGTTCTTGTCGAACCTGAAATACCGCAGAATACCGGTAATATAGCACGTACCTGCGCCGCTACAGGAGCGGCTCTGCATCTTGTAAAGCCGCTTGGCTTTGCGATCGATGACAGGAAGCTCAAGCGTGCCGGACTTGATTATTGGCATGAGCTGAATATAACATACTATGATTCACTCGATGATTTTATGGAAATTCACGGCGGGGATCCCCTGTATTATTTTTCTACCAAAGCTCCTCAAAGCTATGCGGACGTTACATATCCGAATGACGTATATCTTGTTTTCGGCAAGGAGACCGCGGGGCTGCCGGAAGCGCTTTTAAGCTCTGATCTTGAGCATTGTGTCCGTCTGCCTATGCGTCCGAACCTCAGAAGTCTGAATCTTTCCAACACTGTTGCGGTGGCTGTATACGAGGTTTTGCGTCAAGGCGATTTTGCGATGCTTGAGAAATGCGGTAAATTAGGAGCGAAGTATGCTGAATAAATGCATTACAGAGCTGAGAAGCCGATTTTTTTTACCATTTGAAGGTAAACTTATTGACAGTAACGCGATTTTAGTGTAAAATTAACCCTATAGTGTTTTGCATACTTGAAAGTGAAAAACGCGCATCGGCAGTTCAGAATCTGAAAACTGTATATGTCGGTTGTGTCCGTAGCCAGCCGCTGCGGCTTTTTCCTTATTTATGCTTTGCATATAAAACTTTTAACCGCAGCCTCTTTTTGAAAAGATCGGCTGCCGCGAACTTATATCCGAAAGGTACGGTCAGAATTTATGCATACAATCGTTCCGGAAAATTATTCGCCTGTATTGAATCTTTATGATACACAAACGGCAATAGGAATTATAAAACAGGAATTTCAGCAGAAACTTTCAGCTGCTTTGAATCTGAAACGCGCAACAGCGCCCCTCTTCGTCGATCCTGCGTCGGGACTTAATGACAATCTGAACGGCGTTGAGCGTCCGGTAAGCTTTGATATTAAGTCCCGACGCAGGATCGGATATATGCGCAGAGGTCGTTCACTCGCTTGCAAAATGGAAACGTATGGCGCTTTTGCGCTACGGATTCAAACCCGGAGAAGGTATATATACGGATATGAATGCAATTCGCCGCGACGAGACTCTCGACAATCTCCATTCTGTTTATACCGATCAGTGGGACTGGGAAAAGATTATAACCCGTGAGCAGCGGACCGAAGCTATGCTCAAAGCAACGGTAGACTCTATCGTCGGAGCGGTATGCGCCGCAAATGAAAAGGTCAAAGAAATATATCCGCGTCTTACATGCGATATATGCCGTGAGATTACTTTTATAACATCTCAGGAGCTTGAGGATCTTTATCCCACGCTTTCTCCGAAAGAACGCGAAAACGCGTTTGTGCGTGAACATAAAACGGTATTTCTCATGCAGATAGGAAAGCTTCTCCGCTCCGGGATACGTCACGACGGAAGAGCGCCCGATTATGACGATTGGAAACTTAACGGCGATATTCTCGTTTGGAATGATGTACTCGGAATGGCTTTTGAGCTTTCGTCTATGGGTATACGCGTTGATGAAAAATCGCTTGATAAACAGCTCAGCGAGCTTGGCGAGGATGATCGCAGAAAGCTTCCGTACCACAAGATGCTTCTCGAAGGGAGACTGCCTCTTACAATTGGCGGCGGGATAGGTCAGTCAAGATTGTGTATGCTTTTACTTCAGAAGGCGCATATAGGCGAGGTACAGGCATCTGTTTGGGATCAGGAAACAATTGAAGTCTGTGAGAAATACGGTATTCCGCTTCTTTGATATTTCTGATATTGTTTATTAATATGGGAATTTATAAGATTTAACGGAGGAAGTCAGATTATGTTGGAGAATACGATTTACAGACTGAATCGTGATAAAAAGATAAATATAGGCTATATAGGCGGCTCGATCACCGAGGGCGCCGGAGCTTCGAATCCGGCGGAAACATCATGGGTGGGACTTACAAGTCGGTGGTTTAAAGAAAAATATCCGGATGTTGAGTTCAGCTTTGTTAATGCCGCAGTCGGCGGTACAAACTCAGATTTCGGAGTTTACCGTATTGACAGCGAGCTTATTGACGTAAACGATCCTGACCTGTTTTTTGTCGAGTTTTCGATAAATGATTACGGTTGGAAATATGACGGCATTGTTGCCGACATGGAAGGAATTGTCCGGAAGATTTTTTTGCATAAGCCTACCGCTGATATTATTTTTATATATACGTGTACCAAGTATATTGAAAATGATATTGTGCTGGGACGCGAGGTTGAAAGCCGTTCTGCTCACCAGACAGTGGCACATTATTACGGCGGAATTCCCTCGATAAATATCGGGGAGGTACTCAGACATGCTGTTTATACTCAGGCAGGAGGTGACTGGCTGCGATTCACTGCTGACAATGTTCACCCCAATGATGACGGATATAAGATATGCGGTGATGCAATGGCAGCCAATCTCACAGAGTGGCTTGCCGGAAAGGATGTCCCGAAGGCGCTTGTGCAGCGCGAGCTTCCGTCGATGCTTTCTAAGATAGATCTTACCGGTGCAAGGGTTATAGATGCATCCGAGGTAACAAAATCGGAGGGGGACTGGACATTTGTCGATCGGCGTGGAGGAAGCTATGCTCACTACTATTCGACCGACAAGCCGGGTGCATGGATGGAATTTAAATTTAGCGGTGAACGCGTCGGACCTTATGTGATATTAGGCGGCGATTCCTCATGCTTTACATGGTACATCGACGGCAGGGAAGCTACGGATATGTACGGAACATTTATAAGGCTCCATCCGTGCACAATTCCATATATTTTTGAGTATGGAGAACATACATGCCGTGTTGTTTATAATGGCTTTAAAAACAGTGATGATAAGAAACCCGGCATTATCTGTGCCTTCCTTATAAGCTGACAGATATACTGCTCGATTATTAATTTGTGAGTGCAGTCTGACAGTAAGGAATTATTTTCGGAAGGAGTGCTTTAGATATTGAAAAGAAAAATATCTGTGTTGACACTTGTGCTTTCAATATTTTTTACAGCTGTTATAACGTTTCAGATAACATATATTTCTCTTAAAAGTGAATATAGGCACGAGAGCAGAATGCTTGAAGCCAGTTACTCGAATTCACTTGTAGGAAAGCTGAAATTGCTTGATGAGAAGTTCAGATCGCTTTATATAGGGGATATAGATGATGATAAGCTTATAAGTGCTGTGCTTAACGGATATATCTACGGGACCGGTGACAGATACGGAGAGTATATGTCTCCCGAAGAATACGAACAGTTCGTCGGAGATCTTGAAGGTGAATTTCAGGGAATAGGAATATCTGTTATTGAGAATGCTGAATCGGGGTGTCTTGAGGTCGTTTCGGTCATGCCGGATTCTCCGGCGCTTAAGGCTGGTGTTCTTGTCGGCGATATTATAGTTTCGGTCGGAGGTGAAAGTGTTGCCGAGATGGGAGCTGATGTCGCGTTGTCAAGACTTCTCGGCAAAGCGGGAACGTTTGCTGAGTTTTCTGTAGCCCGCGGAGGCGACATTACATCAGTGATTCCTTTTTCAATAGAGCGCGGATATGTTACAGAGCAGACTGTGCTTTATCATATGTATGATGACGGCACAGGTGAAATCGGAGTTATTATGATACTGTCATTTGACGGTAAGACTGCCGATCAGTTTGCACAGGCGGTAGAGGAACTTCGAAATCAGGGAGCGCGCGCACTTATTTTTGATGTAAGATATAATCCGGGCGGTGCTCTCGACAGCATTGTTGAGATACTTGATACGATTTTGCCTGAGGGACCGATCGTGCGTATAGAAAATTCCGACGGAAGTGTGGAAGTTTTGGATTCCGACGCAGATGAGATGAATCTTCCGATGGCAGTGCTTGTAAACGGAAGCACTGCCAGTGCGGCGGAGCTGTTCTCATCGGCACTTCAGGATTATAAAAAAGCGGTTCTTGTCGGAACGACGACATACGGAAAAGGCTGTATGCAGCAGATCGTGAGACTTGCCGATAATTCAGCTATAAGGATTACTACCAATATGTATGATCCGCCGTTTTCCGATAATTATGACGGTGTGGGAGTTATACCGGATGTTGTAATTGAGGCGGATAATAAAACACTTAGTTCAAACAGGTATACGATTGCAGACAGCGATGACAATCAGCTTTCGGCGGCGGCCGAACTTATGCATGAGCGGTTGTCTGCTACAGAATAAAATTTTAAATATAAATAATTCATAGGCTGTGCAGGGTATCATATTCTGTACGGCGGAAAGGACGAACATAAAATGGCAAAACTTAATAAGATTACAAACGAGGGACTTAAAAAATTACAGGATGAACTGTTTTTCCTTAAAACAATACGCCGCAATGAAGTAAGTGAACAGATAAAGACTGCGCGCGGTCTCGGAGACCTTTCGGAGAATAGTGAGTATGATGAAGCACGTGAAGAACAGGCAAAGGTCGAAGCCCGTATCGCAGAGCTTGAGACAATGCTCGAAAATGTTGAAGTTATCAGCGAGCATGAGCTTACAACAGACGCGGTAAATGTAGGCTCAAAGGTAAGAGTTCACGATGAGAAGTTTGATGAGGAGATTGAGTATACTGTAGTAGGTTCATCTGAGGCTAATGCGCTCAAACGCAGAATTTCGGATCAGTCTCCGATCGGAAGCGCTCTTATGGGTGCAAAGGTCGGCGAAACAGTTACGGCATATACTCCCGGAGGCGAGCTTCGCTTCAAAATTATAGAGATCTCTAAGTGATCTCCACCTTGAATAAAAAGGAGAGTTCTGTTTATAATGACGAACACAAATGATAACGCAGAGCGTAACAATGCTCAGGTTCAGAATAAAACTCAGGAGCAGGATATAGGACAGCTTCTTAAGATACGCCGCGAAAAGCTTGCTGCTCTCCGCGAAGAGGGCAGAGATCCGTTTACAATTACAAAGTATGATGTTTCCCAGTACAGTGAGGATATAAAGTCTGATTTTGAAAATCTTGACGGTCAGACTGTATCTGTCGCCGGAAGAATGATGTCAAAGCGCATAATGGGTAAGGCGTCTTTCTGCCATGTACAGGATCAGAAGGGCGACATTCAGTGCTATGTATGCCGTGATTCGCTCGGTGAAGAAGAGTACAGCCGCTTTAAGAAAACAGATATCGGAGATATAATCGGTGTAAAGGGTAAAGTATTCAAGACAAAAACCGGTGAGATATCCATTCATGCCGACGAGGTTACGCTTCTTTCAAAGAGTCTTCAGGTGCTTCCCGAAAAGTATCACGGACTTACGAATACAGATATGAGATATCGCCAGCGCGAGGTCGATCTTATAGTTAATCCGGAGGTAAAGGATACCTTCTACAAGCGTTCACGTATTCTCAGGGAGATCCGCAACTATCTTGACAGTAAGGGGTTTCTCGAAGTAGATACTCCTATCCTTGTTCCGCTTGAGATCGGAGCATCTGCGCGTCCTTTTAAGACACATCACAACACGCTTGATATGGATATGTATCTTCGTATAGAAACAGAGCTTTATCTTAAGCGTCTTATAGTCGGAGGAATGCACAGGGTTTATGAGGTCGGACGTATCTTCCGCAACGAGGGAATGGACACGAAGCATAACCCTGAGTTTACAACGATCGAGCTTTATCAGGCATTTACGGATTATCATGGCATGATGGATCTTGTAGAAGAGCTTTATAAAATGCTCTGTGATAAGATATGCGGCGGCAGAACCATAACATATCAGGGTACCGAGATCAATATGGATCATTGGGAGCGCATGACAATGGCGGAATCTGTAAAGAAGTATTCCGGTGCAGATTATTATTCGTGGGAGACCGATGCGGATGCGCGCGAATGTGCAAAGGCTTTGCATGTTGAGGTAAGTGCTTCCGCTACAAAGGGAACCGTTCTTGCAGAGCTGTTTGACGCTTTTGTAGAGGATAAGCTTATTCAGCCTACATTTATCTATGATTATCCTGTGGAAAACAGTCCGCTTGCTAAGAGAAAGCCGAGCGAGCCTCAG
>CALGZV010000103.1 GCA_937934385.1 uncultured Clostridia bacterium
GAGACGGGTGTAATCACATCCGCGGTACCACTCAAATTGCAGCCTTAGCCGCCCCTCTTGGAACCTAACAATTCCTATGCCTTAACGCAGCAGTCACGGAAGGTATCTACTTGCTTTACAAACTGTGCCGTAAAACTTTCTGACCTCCAACTCGGAAGTGAGAGAATGAAAAGCTCGGCTGTCCGCTCGCACCGTCCGCTGACTCTCTGTAAGCTTACCTTTTTCATCCGTCTTCGTCATCGTTTTTAGAATATTAATCGTATTATATCATGCATAAATCTGTTTGTCAATACCCTTTAAAAATATTTTTCACGAAAATCCTACATATAGTAAATAGGGTAAAACATAAAGCTTTTTTACAGCGTTGAATGGTAAGACGGTAAAATAGCTGACATAAAAACAATTTTAATTTTTTTTCGTAAAGGTATTGACAACCAATAGATTTTATGATACAATAATCACCGTTGAAACAGAAAGCACATGCGAGTGTAGTTCAATGGTAGAATCCCAGCCTTCCAAGCTGGTCGCGTGGGTTCGATTCCCATCACTCGCTCCATAGTGAAAGTCCGCAATGTAATTGCGGACTTTTTTGTGTTTATTTGCTTTCAGATACTTACTGATAAATATATTTACTGATTATATTTTATGATGTGTTGTTATGTACGTTGTAGTCAGTCAATAATATATATAATAGAAGTATTTACAATATTATTTACTTATGTTAAAATATATAACGCAAAATAATTTTAAGGAGTTTTAACTTTATGATTAAACTGTTTGAGTGGGATGGCTTAAACAATCCCGAAGGCAGAAACGGAAAAATCGTGAGAGTTTTTACATTTTCCGTTTTATTTGTTCTGACATTCCTTAGATATTGTTACTTCGGTTTGCAGTATTATGCGCAGCTTGATGATTATATTCAATACGGATTGCAGGAGGCAAGTACCAACCGTTGGGGTTATATTAAATATATGGGTCTGCTTAAAAGCCGTCCGCTTGCCGGTGTATTTGATGAGATGGTATGGAGCCGTTTTTTCAGTCACATGGTTATAGCGCTGCTTATTCTTACGGTTTTGTATGTACTGTCTGCTATGCTGTTTGAATCGGTATTCAGACGAAGATTCGGTACGTCGATACTTTTCTCTGTTATTTACCTGTTGCTTCCTCTTAATTTTGAGGGAGCGTATTGGATAAGCGCTTCGAGCCGTCTTATTCCGTCGCTTTTCTTCTGTTCGCTGTGTTTCTGGATTTTGGATCGCTACTATGCTACATTTGAACCGGAAAATTCCGCAAAAAATCCGGTACTGAAAAAAATTGCGCTGCTTGTCGGATATGTGTTTTTCGGACTTTTCGCAGTCAGCTTTTATGAGCAGGGACTTTTGCTTTATGCATCGCTCGGAATGCTTGTGTTTCTCTCTGAGATTTTCCGCTCGCGCAGCAAACGGTCCTTTGTATCTTTGCTGTTTCTGATTCCGTGTGCCGTATATTTTCTTTTTACGCATTTTCAGCCGGAGAGTATATATTACAGCGGAAGAATGGTTCTGCATATGCCCTGGGAAGAGGGATATTTCAAATGGATGTTCTTGCCTACACTCGGACAGATCGGCAAAATCACGGTAAATTGCAATCTTCTTGCACTCGGTAAAGGCTTCGTCCGCGGCATCGGAATAATAGGCAGTGTGCCTAATATTTTGTGGTGTGCTGTTTTGCTTATCGCTATTGCGGCGCTGTTCTTTATCGTGCGCGTTCCGGAACGTGTAGGCAAAAAAGGCAGTATCGGAGAATGGCTCTTTTATGCAATTGTTTTAATTATTGCTCCTCTGTCGGTATTTTTTATTGTCGGAGTTGAGCCGTATGTTTCCTGCCGTAATATTTTAGCGTCGTTCCCCGGAGCAGCGCTTCTCGTTGACGGTTTGTTGCTTCTTTGTTTCCGCAGACGCAGATTGCCGGTTCGGATATTTGCTGTAGTATTTGCTTTTTGTGCATGCGTTGCATCGGTCAGTGAGATCTCCGATTATAAACAGACTCACGATGACGATATGCGTGTCGTAGGCACAGTAAGCAATATCCCCGAAATCAGTGCAAAGATATTCGGAATAGCACCGACATATCTCGATGATATGAACTATATGAAGAACGAGCATCTGCACGGATGCACCGAGAGCAACTGGGCGCTCAGCGGATGCACGACATGGAAACTCGGATATTCTGTTGATTTCGTCCCGCTTAATATAGAAGACGGAAAGTATTACGCTGCATGGAATATGGCTGCATACCGAATCCGCGAGGGCGATGCCGTATATGCATATGACTACACGGAAAATACTCTTGAAAAGCTTACGGTCGTGTTCGACATTCAGAGTGAGGACGGAGAAGCAATGTCGTTTTACAGAGAAGACGGAAGTCTTTACGGTACGGCAGAGCAGACAGACCGCGAGGGATGGTTTACTCCGGCTCAGTAATAAGAATAGACTCCGGCACCGTAGCCGAAGATTGTCTATGGAATCCGCACCATTTCTGAGCAATAGTATCTGATATATGAATAAAGCAGAGGATATCCTGAAAACAATATTGTATTTACGTTAAAAAAAATAGGTTAGCTGCAATTGCAGCTAACCTATTTTTTATCAGATTTTTACTCCTGAACAAGTCCTTCGTGTTTTATGTAGCTTATCAGTTGCTTTTCTATCCAGTATGTGAATTCCGTCCCCGTAAGTCGCTTTTCATGAGCTTTTATTTTAAGATATGCAGGCGCGCCGTCTGCCTGCCCTTCCCATATATCTGCAAAGCAAAAATCGTATTCTCCGCCGTGCAGACTTTCGAGATAATCGTATGCATCTGAATGTATTACGGTTATCTTTTCCCGGTGTTCGAACTGAGGAAGTATATGTGTTTCAAAAAGCTCTATTATTTCCGGGCAGCGTTCTATGATCGTTATTTTTTCGGCTTTTTCAGATCGCGATACAAGATACGGATAATATCCGAGTCCGAGTCCGAGAACAAGGACATTCCCGTGCGCAGAGGCAATCTGATCCTTCATGGAGGATATTTCGGAAGGACATACGCTTACCCACGGAATGATGCCTTCATATATGCTCGGGAACACGGCTTCTTCATTGAAAAATCCTATATGAGGAACAATAATGTCTGCATTGAGATCGGGCATTTCATGCTGGAATATTTCTCCGCGTGTGTACGACGAACCGTAAAGCATAAATCTGCCTATCTGCTCATTTGGTACTGATATGTTCAGCAGATACGGATCCGAATAAAATTCACGTACCGTGAATCTGCGGGCATATGAAAACAGCTTTCGCAGATATTCTGTATCTGCCCGTTCCCATAGCGAAAGCATGTCGCATAGACGCTTGACAATATAGAATTTTTCGAATTCTTCTGAATCGTCAGGGTCGTTAAGAAATCCCTGCTTTATGTATAAACGCAGCCTCGACGACGTAATATCATAACGGGCATTTTGAACATCGCGGTCTGAGTAATCGATTATCAGATCGCCGCGTGATATCATAGTTGCGA
>CALGZV010000104.1 GCA_937934385.1 uncultured Clostridia bacterium
ATACCTGACGGCGGAGAGATCATTATGCAGAAGGCTGTCGCGGTACGGCCGAAAGATACTGCTGAGGTGCTTCAGAAAAGAGTAATGCGTCTCGCGGAGTGGAAGATACTTCCGGCTGCGGTCGAAAAGGTCTGCAAAGAACTTATCAGAAAAAGGACATGAGTGACATAAGTCGTGGTCACGCAAAATGAAAGGAATAAAGATATGAATATCTATGCAATAAACGATATTGCCGAGCTTATAAAGGAAAATTCGTATGTTGGACGCGGTATTGTTATCGGCAAGAGCGCTGACGGTAAAAAAGCCTGCTCGGCATATTTTATCATGGGAAGAAGCGCTAACAGCCGTAACCGTGTTTTCACTGAGCGTGACGGTGATATTTTTACCGAACCGTTCGATGCATCAAAGGTTGAGGATCCGTCGCTTATCATATATGCAGCAGTCCGCAGCTTTGAAAACAAGCTTATAGTGACTAACGGAGATCAGACTGATACGGTATACAACGGACTTGCAAAAGGCGAAAGCTTCACGCAGGCTCTTGAAACCAGGGAGTTTGAGCCTGACAGACCTAATTTTACTCCGCGTATAAGCGGTATGCTGACCTTTAAGGACGGCGATTTTGCATATGATATGAGCATTCTTAAAAGTGAAGACGCCGAAGGCAGCGCATGCAGCAGATATACCTTTGCTTACAAAGCGCTTCCGGGACTTGGGCATTTTATTCATACATATGTTTGCGACGGAGATCCTATCCCGACGTTTCAGGGAGAACCAGAGCGCGTTGCGATCCCCGACGATATCGACGCTTTCACCGATTCTCTGTGGAACGCTCTCGACAAAGATAACAAAATATCGCTCTACGTTCGCTACACCGATCTTGAAACAAGAAAAGCGGATACACGCATGATAAATAAAAACAAATAAGGAGCTGCCAGATGAAAGAATTTGAACTTAAATACGGATGTAATCCAAATCAGAAGCCTTCAAAAATATTTATGAACGATGGCAGTGAAATGCCGATCGAGATACTTTCCGGAAGACCCGGATATATCAATTTTCTTGATGCATTTAATTCATGGCAGCTTGTAAAAGAACTTAAAGAAGCTCTCGGGCTTCCTGCAGTAACGTCTTTCAAGCACGTAAGCCCTACATCTGCAGCTGTTGGTATTCCGCTTTCGGACAAGCTTAAAAAAGCATGCTTTGTTGACGATATCGAGGGACTTGATGCTTCTCCGCTTGCATGTGCGTATGCGCGTGCGCGCGGAACCGACCGTATGTGTTCGTTCGGAGACTGGGTTGCGCTTTCCGATGTTTGCGATGTTACGAGCGCTAATATGATTAAGCGTGAGGTCTCCGACGGTATAATCGCGCCCGGATATGAGCCTGAGGCGCTTGAGATCCTCAAGACAAAGAGAAAAGGCAACTATAATATTGTAAAAATAGATCCGTCTTATGTTCCTGAACCGATTGAGCGTAAGCAGGTTTTCGGTATTACATTTGAGCAGGGACGAAACAATTTTGAAATCAACAGAGAGCTTCTCGGAAATATCGTTACCGCAAATAAGGATATGCCGGAGAGCGCAGTTCGCGATCTTATTATAACGCTTATCACTCTTAAATATACTCAGTCCAATTCGGTATGTTACGCAGTGGACGGACAGGCTATCGGAGTCGGTGCGGGACAGCAGTCGCGTATT
The DNA here is from genome assembly GCA_937934385.1 of uncultured Clostridia bacterium. Lineage (GTDB taxonomy): Bacteria > Bacillota > Clostridia > Oscillospirales > CAG-272 > UMGS911. Next base: position 1,698 of record CALGZV010000104.1, read on the forward strand.
CACTGTACAAGACTTGCCGGCACAAAGGCAGATACTTGGTTCCTCCGTCAGCACGAAAAGGTACTTGCACTTCCTTTCAAGGATACTCTCGGCAGACCTGACAGAGATAACGTTATTGACGGATATATTAATAAAAATGAAGAAGATGTATGCGCGGACGGTAACTGGCAGAAATATTTTACCGAGCAGCCGGAGCCGCTTACAGATGCTGAGATACGTGAATATCTCTCGTCTATCGACGGTGTTTCACTCGGCTCAGATGCGTTTTTCCCGTTCAGTGATAACATTGAGCGTGCAAAGCGCAGCGGCGTAAAATATATTGCCGAACCGGGCGGATCTATCCGTGATGATCTTGTTATAGAATGCTGTGATAAATACGGAATGGCAATGGCATTTACCGGAATGCGCCTGTTCCATCATTGATCGTACAGACCGTTTTAGCAGCAGTAGCTTTTCCTCCGCGAGAGTGTTTTCTCCGCGGAGGAAAAGGCGTATCAAAGGAAAGAGAGTTTTTTCCTTGCCGATGCGCCGGATCTGTTAATAACTTGTAATAAAGCAGAAGGATTTGGACATAAATATGAAAATTTTAGTCGTTGGCGGCGGCGGGCGAGAGCATGCCATCATCAAGAAAATAAAGGAAAACAAAAATGTGACACAGATATTTGCACTTCCCGGAAACGGCGGAATTGCAAGAGATGCGACTTGTGTCAATATCGGAGCTAAGGATATCGACGGTATAGCTGATTTTGCGAAAAAACAAGGGATAGACTATGCGGTCGTAGCTCCCGATGATCCGCTTGTACTCGGATGTGTCGATGCGCTCGAAGCAGAGGGAATCCCGTGCTTCGGACCGCGCGCGAACGCTGCGATCATAGAGGGAAGCAAGGTATTTTCAAAAGAGCTTATGAAGAAATACGGTATTCCGACCGCAGCATATGAGGTTTTTGATGACATGGATAAGGCGCTTGAGTATGTAGAATCAGCGCCGCTTCCCACAGTTATCAAGGCAGACGGTCTCGCGCTCGGAAAGGGTGTTATTATTGCCGAAACACGTGAGCAGGCAAGAGATGCCGTAAAGGGTATGATGCAGGACAAGATGTTCGGTAAGAGCGGCGATCATATTGTCATAGAGGAGTTCCTTACGGGACCTGAGGTCTCTGTGCTTTCATTTACCGACGGAAATACCGTTGTTCCTATGGTATCTTCTATGGATCACAAGCGGGCAGGCGACGGAGATACAGGACTTAATACAGGCGGAATGGGAACTGTCGCGCCTAATCCTTATTACACAGATACTGTTGCGAAAGAATGCATGAATAAGATATTTCTTCCGACAATAAAGGCGATGAATGCAGAGGGACGTACCTTTAAAGGCTGCCTTTACTTCGGACTTATGCTGACTGCCGGCGGTCCTAAGGTTATTGAGTATAATTGCCGCTTCGGCGATCCGGAAACCCAGGTTGTTCTTCCTCTTCTGGAAAGCGATTTGCTGACGGTTATGAAGGCTGTCACAGACGGAAAGCTTGCACAGACTGAGGTTCGTTTCAGCGATAAGCATGCATGCTGTGTTATTATGGCATCAAACGGATATCCTGTTTCATATAAAAAAGGATTTCCTATCACAATGACGGATGAAGCTGCAAAACATACATACGTTGCAGGTGCAGAGATGAAAGACGGTGAGTTGCTTACAAGCGGAGGACGTGTTCTCGGCGTTACTGCGATTGCCGATACTCTCGGCAGTGCGATAGATGCAGCATACGGTCTCACAGAACAGATAAGCTTTGAAAACGCATATATGCGTCATGATATAGGCGCGCGCGCCATGAAAGCAGAGGAAAAATAAAGTGGTATACAGAGTATTTGCAGAGAAGAAAAAAGAGCTTGCACACGAAGCGGCCGCGCTGCTCAGCGATGCAAGAACGCTGCTAGGTATAGAGGCGCTGAGTGACGTCAGGATCATTAACCGTTATGATGCGGAAAATATATCGGAAGAGCTTTTTGAATATGCGAAAAAAACGGTCTTTTCCGAGCCTCAGCTCGATATTGTTTCGGATGATCCCGACCTTACAGGCGCTGTTGTATTTGCCGTTGAATACCTCCCCGGTCAGTTTGATCAGCGTGCCGATTCTGCGGCGCAGTGTATTCAGATCATATCGCAGGGCAGCCGTCCTGATGTACGTACCGCAAAAATCTATGCGTTGTACGGCGATCTGACAGAAGAAAACATAAAAGAGATCAAAAAGTATGTTATCAACCCCGTTGAAGCGCGTGAGGCATCTCTTGAAAAACCGGAAACGCTCAAAACCGATTATGAAATTCCTACATCGGTAAAAACGCTTGACGGATTCATTAAGCTTGACAGAGCCGGACTTGAAAAATTTGTTTCCGATTACGGACTTGCTATGGATGCGGACGATATCGAATTCTGTCAGAAATATTTTATTTCGGAAAAGCGCGATCCTACCATTACAGAGATACGCATGATAGATACATATTGGTCGGACCACTGCCGTCATACAACATTTCTTACCGTTATTGACGATGTAAAATTCGAGGATGAACTGCTTCAGAAAGCATATGACGACTATATTGCAGAGAGAGCGGAGCTTGGCAGAACAAAGCCGGTCTGCCTTATGGATATTGCGACTCTTGCGGTGAGATATCTTAAGGCTCACGGAAAGCTTGATAAGCTTGACGAGAGTGAGGAGATAAACGCCTGCACGGTTAAGATCAACGTTGATGTCGACGGCGTAAGCGAGCCTTGGCTGCTCCTTTTCAAGAATGAGACGCACAATCACCCGCCCGAGATCGAGCCTTTCGGAGGCGCGGCAACATGTATCGGAGGCGCGATCCGCGATCCGCTTTCCGGAAGATCGTATGTTTACGGAGCGATGCGTGTTACCGGAGCTGCCGATCCGCTGAAGCCTGTCAGCGAAACCATGAAGGGAAAGCTTCCGCAGCGTAAGATTGTAACTACTGCTGCTGCAGGATATTCTTCATACGGAAATCAGATCGGTCTTGCGACAGGTATCGTTGACGAAATATACCATCCCGGATATGCCGCAAAGCGTATGGAGATAGGCGCGGTCATCGCTGCCGCTCCTGCCGAAAATGTCCGCAGAGAGACTCCGGCGCCCGGTGATGTTGTTGTTCTGCTCGGCGGAAGCACCGGACGAGACGGAATCGGCGGCGCAACAGGCTCATCAAAAGCTCATAAGCTTGATTCTGTCGAAACATGCGGAGCGGAGGTCCAAAAGGGAAATGCGCCCGAGGAAAGAAAGCTTCAGCGTCTTTTCCGGAACGGCGACGCGTGCCGTATGATCAAGCGCTGCAATGACTTCGGTGCAGGCGGTGTATCGGTTGCTATCGGAGAGCTTGCAGACGGACTTGAAATAGATCTTAATGCAGTTCCAAAAAAATACGAGGGACTTGACGGAACAGAGCTTGCGATAAGTGAATCGCAGGAACGTATGGCAGTTGTTATTGAAGCTGAAAATGTCGATGCGTTTCTTGCACTTGCAGAAAGTGAGAATCTCCAGGCATGTCCTGTAGCTGTTGTAAAAGCTGAGCCGAGGCTTACTATGAATTGGAACGGCAAAAAGATCGTTGATATCAGCCGTGAATTTCTTAATTCAAACGGTGCGGATAAGCATATAACAATAGCTCCTGCAAAGCCTGTTCTCCCTAAAAAAACGGTATCCGGAGGATTTGCCGAGAATTACAAAAAGCTTGCATCTGATCTGAATATCTGCTCGAAACGCGGACTTTCGGAGCGATTTGATTCCACGATCGGCGCAGGAACGGTTCTCATGCCGTTCGGAGGAAAATATCAGCTCACTCCTGTTCAGGCTATGGTTCAGAAGATATCGGTTGAAAAGAAGCATACCGATGATTGTTCTCTCATGTCATGGGGCTACAATCCTTTTATAACCGAGAACAGCCCGTATCACGGTGCATATCTCGCTGTTGTTGAATCGGTATGTAAGCTTATTGCTTCCGGCGCATCGTTCAGCGATGTTTACCTTACCTTCCAGGAATATTTTGAACATCCCGGAAAGGATGAAAGACGTTGGGGCAAGCCTCTTGCGGCACTTCTCGGCGCGTTTGAAGCTCAGAAAGAGCTTGGTATCGGCTCTATCGGAGGAAAGGACTCGATGAGCGGATCGTTTGAGGATCTCGATGTTCCGCCGACGCTCGTATCTTTTGCAGTCACTACTGAAAAGGTAAAGAATATAGTATCTCCGGAATTTAAGAAAGCAGGCAACAGAGTAATTCTTATTGCACCGAAATATGATGAAAACGGACTGCCGAAGACTGACAGCCTGATTGCGGTTATGAACCGCGCTACAGAGCTTATGCGCAGCGGAAAAGCTGTGTCCTGCTATACTCCTTGTATGGGCGGTATTGCAGAGGCGGTTATGAAAATGTCTTTCGGAAACGGTTTTGGCTTCAGCTATGATCCGTCGATGTGTGTTCAGGCTATATTCGACAGCTGCTACGGTGCATTTATTCTTGAAGTTACCGATGATACGCAGGGCGGTTATGATGTCGGTACGGTAACAGATGACGGCGTTCTGTCGATGTGCGGAGAGATACTTTCCTGCGATGAACTTCTCGGAACGTATGAAGATAAGCTCGAGAGCGTTTACAGCTGCAATATTGCAGACAGTAACGGAGAGATGAGAAACTTTGAATACAAGGCTTCTTCTTATCCGTCTCCTGCCGTTAAGCATGCAAAGCCGAAGGTTCTTATTCCCGCATTCCCGGGAACAAACTGCGAATATGACAGCGCAAAGGCCGTACGTGACGCAGGCGCAGAGCCTGAGATAATGGTTATAAACAACCTGACCTCAGAAGGGATTCAGAGATCTGTGTACAGCTTCGCACGCAAGCTCAAGGATTCGCAGATGATATTCATTCCCGGCGGATTCTCCGGAGGAGACGAACCGGACGGAAGCGGAAAATTCATTACGGCGTTTTTTCGTAATGCGGCGATAAAAGACGGTGTATCCGATCTGCTTGATAACCGCGACGGTCTTATGTGCGGTATCTGTAACGGATTCCAGGCTCTTATAAAGCTCGGACTCGTTCCTTACGGAAAGATCATTGACACGGATGAAAATTGTCCGACGCTGACATTTAATACGATTGCGCGCCATCAGTCAAAGATTGTTCGTACACGCATCGCGTCGAACAAATCTCCGTGGCTTGCGCTCACCGAAGTCGGCGATGTTTACAGTGTTCCGATCTCTCACGGAGAAGGAAGATTTATTGCCGATAATGAACTGATAAAGCAGCTCGCGGAAAACGGACAGATCGCAACGCAGTATGTCGATCTTGAAGGAAACGCAACAGGAGATGTTCACTTCAATCCCAATGATTCGATGTTTGCAATCGAGGGTATTACATCGCCTGACGGAAGGGTGTTCGGTAAGATGGGACACAGCGAGCGTATCGGTGAGGGACTCTACAAGAATGTTCCGGGTAATTATGATATACGCATGTTTGAGGCTGCGGTAAAATATTTTAAATAAAGGTATATAAAAACGCATAAT